>JAGLDN010000497.1 GCA_023145575.1 Psychromonas sp. | reverse complement strand
TGAAAGATCAACAGCCCCTAGAATAAACTAGTTAAGAATTAAATTCTTTATTTTAATTCTCCCGTCAAGTGATTAACTCCGTTAATCATCAACAGGGCAATTTCATGCCTCACATCGTGGCACAATTTTCCTTGCTGATTTTACATTTTGAAGTATCATGAATATAAGGCTATGTTTCACCTTGTTTTGATAGTCTAGCTAGCGAAAAATAAATGCTCTTGATAGACCACAAGTCATTAAATCGTCTCACCTTGAAGTTATACTTCTCATTTCGCCCTATTAAAAGAATCTCAATCTTCAAATCACCGACAAGGAGATAGCATGACACAGCTTTCACTTAGTAAAGATAAAATTAGGATCCTATTACTTGAGGGGTTGCATCCAAGCTCCTCACAAACATTTACTAAGGCGGGGTACAATAATATTGAATGCATTTCAACATCGATTTCACAAGCCGATTTACTAGAAAAAATTAAAGGCGTTCACTTTATTGGTATCCGCTCCCAGACAAATCTTAACAAGCGCATATTGGACGCAGCTAATAAGCTCATTGGTATCGGTTGCTATTGCATCGGCACCAATCAAGTTGATTTAATCACAGCACAAAAAAAAGGCATTGTTGTGTTTAATGCCCCTTTTTCAAATACACGCAGTGTGGCAGAGCTTGTTCTTGGTCAAACACTTCTACTCTTACGCGGCGTGCCAGAACGAAATGCAAAGACCCATCGTGGAGAATGGGATAAATCAGCAACTAACTCATTTGAAGCGCGGGGCAAAAATTTAGGCATTATTGGCTACGGGCATATTGGTACTCAATTGGGTATTCTTGCAGAAAATCTTGGCTTTAACGTTTCATTTTATGATATTGAAAATAAGTTAACGCTTGGTAATGCCACACAAGTTGCAACATTATCTGAATTATTAGCGCAATCTGATATCATCAGTCTGCATGTGCCCGCGCTTGATTCTACCAAAGATATGATTGCGGCTAATGAGTTTTCGATGATGAAAAACAATGCCATATTGATTAATGCAGCCCGTGGCAATGTTGTTGACATTCCCGCGTTATGTGAGGCTTTAGAGAGTAAAAAATTATTAGGCGCGGCAATTGATGTATTTCCCAAAGAGCCAAAATCTAATGACAATTCGTTTACCTCGGCGTTATGCAAATTTGATAATGTAATTTTAACACCCCATATTGGTGGTAGCACCCAAGAAGCACAACAGAACATTGGCAATGAAGTGTCAGGAAAGCTAGTTAAGTATTCTGATAATGGATCAACGCTTTCTGCTATAAACTTCCCTGAAGTATCACTCCCAGTACACAAAAATACCAGTAGATTGTTACATCTTCATGAAAACCATGCTGGTATTTTGACAAAAATTAATTTAACATTTGCAGATCATAATATTAATATCTCAGGGCAATATTTACAAACAAATGAAAATATTGGTTATGTCGTCATTGATGTAGATAGTGAAAATGCACAGAGTGCATTAGAGCGCTTAAGACAGATCGAAGGTACGATAAGAGCGCGTTTACTTAATTGAAGTAACATAGGTATATATTTTATTCGTACTAATCATGGTTTCAGGCTTTTCTCAACCAAAGTAAAGCCCATTCTACGTCTCTGCAAATATTGTTTTGGATTTGGGAAATTGCTTAGATTATTTGTATTTGTGCAAAAGCTATCTAAATTGAGGAAATACCAATCCTCAGCCCATCTATCCACAATAATTGTCGTTCGCTTTATACCCATGTGACGTAAAAATGCTTTGTCAGGCTCAAGCTCGATAATCACAACAAGGCACAATATTAGATAACTGATGTTAATTACAAAAATCACAACAAACAACAGAAAATTAATAATTTAGTTATTTTATAACAATTTTAAGCAGTAACTATCGGTTTATAGGAACATGTTTGCTTCGTAATTTCTTCGAGCTTTTGTAAATCGAACAAAAATTAAATCTCTTCCTGATAACAAATTGTTTAGGATTTGGGATGTTTAGTAGATGATGTGTAAGCGAAGTAAAGTTACCTAAATTTGGGAAATACCAATCTTGCATCCATCCATCCACAATCAATGCCGTTTTGCCTAAATCACGAACGTGCATTAATCCATGAGGACTCAATGGGGTATCGGTTATAATGTTGAACGAATGATCACCATTGTAAATCCTAGCCAGAGATACAACTGAATTATCTTTAATTAGCGGATTAGAAGTTAAAGAACAATAGCAAATAGCCGCCATTTCTGAACAATTTCCAAGACCTTCACTTATTGAATAATACATTGTACGCTCGATAGTATTAGGATTATATTGGTCCCTATAGTCATTTAGAATGCACCCCTCCTCCCTAGTAGCTTTATTGAAAGGATTACAACCAGTCGTCCCTTTAATAGTCATTATATCTTTAAAAAATCTAAGCGTATTTTTAGCGGCTATTCTTCTTAAATCTATTATTTTAAACTGATTATCGTCTAGCATATTTGTTCCTTTGCCGTAACCAATTAACTGATGTTACGCAGTTGAATCCAGTTCGTGAAATAAGACATCAATTGCTGATTTTTGTTTTGTGACATAAATATTCATTTTTATGCCGAACATCATATGTCGTTTTTTAACGGTTTGGCTGTACAATTATACTGTTACAAGCAATGGCATGAAAATAGGGTTACTCTGTGTCTTTTTTGTTTTCACCAGTGATTTTGCGAATGCTATGTTCGATTTTATATTTTTATGAAAAACTT
>JAGLDN010000496.1 GCA_023145575.1 Psychromonas sp. | reverse complement strand
GGCTTCAATTGGTTGCCTTGGCTAGAATGTTGAAAGATTTGCAGGAGGAATCTTAATGGTTAATGAAAAAAAGGTGCGGCATTTATTAGGGATTTCAGGCGGTAAAGATAGTGCGGCATTGGCTATTTATATGCGTGATAAAGAGCCAGATATGGAATATTTTTTTGCTGATACAGGTGCAGAACTTCCTGAAACTTTAGCTTTTGTTGATTTAATGGAAGATTATTTAGGTAAAGAAATTACTCGTCTTAATGCGGGGCGTGATTTTGATTATTATTTAAAATTTTATGGAAATTTTTTACCTACTGCGCGTTCTCGCTGGTGTACAACAAATTTAAAACTCAAACCTTTTGAGGAATTTGTAGGTAATGACCCTGTTATTAGTTATGTGGCTATTCGTGCGGATGAAGCTTACAGAGAAGGTTATGTTTCCACAAAGTCAAATATTAGTGCTGTTTACCCCTTTAAAGAAGATGGTTTAAATAAAGATGATATTGTCAAAATTCTTGATGAATCAGGTTTAGGGATGCCTAAATATTACGATTGGCGTAGTCGTTCTGGATGTTATTTTTGTTTTTATCAACGTAAAGTTGAATGGATGGGGTTACATGAGAATCATCCTGAGTTATTTGAAAAAGCGCGACAATTTGAGCTTTATCATAAAAATAAAGGACGAAATCATACGTGGTCAGAAAATGAATCGTTAGATGAAATGTTAATGCGAAAAGATGAAATTAAAGCGCAAGCATTAATTAAAGAACAAAATACCCTTAAAAAGCCTAAAAAATTAATGGATTCTTTATTAGATGATGATTCTGATGACGGCTGTATGATTTGTTTTAAATAAGGAAGTCGAATTGTAAATTTAAAGATACTTAAGATAAGAAAATAGTCGCTCCATGCCTGAAAGCCTTGAGGTATGAGTGAAGAGTATCTTGATCGGAGCCCTTAAACAACCTCTTTAAGCTAATGCTAATGCGCGTAAACGCTGAACCTGTTCACAAATTTCCCGGCCGGCTTGTTTGATTTCTGCCACGGTAGTATAACGACCGAAACTAATTCGCACCGCATTATAAAGCCTATCGCCTTCAATCCCCATCGCTCGTAAGACATGCGAAGCTTCCATTGCACCACTGTTACACGCTGAACCTGTGGCTATTGCCACGGTTTCACGCAAAGCATTTAATAAAGCGTCTGAGGGTACATCCTCAAAACTCAGGTTAATAATATGCGGAACACTGTGTTGCGTATCACCATTAAGTTGTACACCGTCTAATTGACTCAAAGCCTCTAATAAACATTGTCTTAATTGCGTTAAATAATCCCAGTCCATTTGCAAGCGTTGTTGTTGTAAATTTAACGCCGTTGTCATTGCCACAATTTGATGTACGGGTAATGTGCCAGCGCGTAAACCTTGCTCCTGCCCTCCACCATGTAATAATGGCATTAATGTGGCTTTAGTTCGATGACGAATATACAAACAACCTATACCTTTAGGGCCGTAAAATTTATGTCCTGAAACGGAAAGAAAATCAATCGGGATTTGGTTTAAATCAATCGCCAATTTACCCACACTTTGCGCTGCATCGGTATGAAAAAACACCTGTTTTTGTTGGCATATCTCAGCAATAGCGGCAATATCTTGAATCATACCTGTTTCATTATTAACCTGCATCACTGAAACCAATAACGTTTCATCGCTGATTGCAGTCTCCAATTCATGCAAATCTAGCAAACCTTTACGATTAGGTCTTAAATAAGTCACCCGAAAACCTTGCCGCTCTAATTGTTTACAACAATCCAACACCGATTTATGTTCCGTTGCCGACGTAATAATATGCTTTTTGTGATGTGCTTGACTGTGAGCCAAACCTTTTAATACTAGGTTATTAGATTCAGTTGCCCCAGAAGTAAAAAAAATCTGTTTAGGCTGCGCATTGAAATGTGCCGCTATTTCAGAACGTGCATTTTCCACCGCTTGCTCTGCTTGTTCCCCTAACTGATGTTGTATTGAAGCAGGGTTAGCAAAAATTCCTGTGTGATTTAAGTAATGCAACATTTGCGAAACAGCTTCTTC
>JAGLDN010000495.1 GCA_023145575.1 Psychromonas sp. | reverse complement strand
CTTTTTAAGCACTCTTAATTCATCTTCTGATTCGATGCCGACAGCAATTAATTTTGTGTCTCGATTTAAACAACTTGCTCTTAGACTTTGAATAGCAACCTGATTAATTTTACGCAGGTGAATATCATGAATTAAACTGGCATGAAGTTTTAAGTAATCAACGGAAAGATCGGTGATATATTCGGTATTTACCACGGTTTTTCCTACATTATCAACCGCAATTTTACAGCCGAGTTTTTTAAGCGCAATTACATTTTTTTGTAAGCATGTATATTTTGAGAGCTTATTTGTTTCCATGTAATGCTCCGACACTTCAAAAATCAAATGACTTCTAAGTGCTTGGGAGAGTTGCATTAATTCAAACACAAGCCATTTTTGTAACTTGCAATCACCCAATACACTTGCCGAGATATTAATCGAAATTGGTGATGAGTTTTTGCCTCGTTTCTTTAACAAAACAAGCACTTTCTCCAGCATTTTTTGATCAAATAACTTTTTCAGGCCACATTTTTTTGCCATTGGAAAGAAAACACTCGCAGAAATCATTTTTCCATCAAAATCGGGGATGCGCAAAAACAGTTCTGAATAAACTTTCTGAGAAGTTTCAAATTCAATCACATCTTGATAAAACAGATCAATTCTATTTTTCTCAATGACATCTTCAAGTAAACCTCTCCAACGAACCGTTCCTTTGATTAAACTCTGTTGCTTAATTTCTTGATCCGCTAAAAACCAACTACTTTCTTTTTGATGAGAAGCAACCGTTAATGCAGTATAAGCATCTTCAACAATGACTGATTGAATCTCGCCTGATTGAAAGTAACTAACACCAACTTCAAAGAAGTCTGTAATTATAAAAGTATCTGGGAGCTGTAATTGAAACAAAATATTTGTTAATTTTTTCGCTGCATTTTGTGTTTCTTGATAATCAACTTGAGGAATGATAATTGCAAACTCAGAGCGAGAGATTCGCGCATGAAACTGATCATTATAGCCAATAGAAAAAGCCGTTAATAATTCCGATATTTGCAAAAGCATATTTTGATGTGTTTTATCTATATTCTCCGATCGCATAAAATCTAATTCAGAGAAATGAATAATTAACAACGCACTGGAAACAATATTTTCGTCTTTTAAAATAATATCCAAACGATTTTCAAAGGCAAGTCCGTTAAACAGCCCTGTCGTTTTATCTAAAAATACTTGTGATCGAATATGCGCATCAAAACTGCCTCGTTCACGTTTACTTTTAACCAGTTCAGAGCTGAGTAAATCAAGGGCATTACTTGCACTTTTAGGCCACTCCCCTTTTAAAGCAATTCTTGCCGTTGGATTTCCTTGCAGTAAATATTTAGCACGTTGCTCTAATAACTCAGCGCCTTTAAATTGTTTTTTTATCCAACGTAATGAAAAAAACAACAGCAAGAAACTAAGCAAAACAGCGAATAAAATTGGAAATAAAGGGAGTAAGGTGAAATCAATATCTTTCGATGGTTTACGCGTTTTTAATCTAATTAAATCATCTGGGTAGTCTTTTAAACGATATTCATATATTTTCAAATCGTCTTCATGCGCATCTTTCGAATCAGGCAAGTAATCTTTAAAAAGTAACTTATCTTTTCGCAGTATTTGCAATTGTAAAACACCGGATACTTTTAAAAGATCCGGTAACCACACATCTAATTCATTTCTGTCAACATGCTTACTTAATTGCCTTTCGACTACTTCGATAACCGAATCCATCTTGTTTTGATGATTTAAACGAACTTGTGAAACAAAGCTCATCATTCCGCCACCAACCACCAATCCAATACACGTTAAAACAATAAATACAGTTGTAAATGTAAACTTATCCGTAAATTTCATACTCTTCCTTGAGTTTTGCGCTTTGCAGTATGCAGAGTATAATCAATTATTAATTTAAATAACATATAAAAGGCGACACACTACTTATGCAATCATTTTCTAACCCGAGTAAATTATTACAGCGCAATGAATCTTTATTTGAAAACCGCTCTATTTTAGTCGCCGGTAATATCGATGATAGCTATCCGTTAGCATTAGAAAAGCTCGCTAGCACTGCAACATTCTGCTTTAATGATTTTCGTCATTTCTCAGCTTTGAAAAACAAATTTCAACGTGCAGAAGGCTTGTTTACAGAAAATTACCAAGGCGATAAAAAATTCGACTTATTGCTTATTTACATCCCAAAAGCAAAACAAGAAATCCAATATTTGCTCGCTAATTTAACGCCTCATCTTACTGAAAATGCAAGCATACTGTTAGTCGGAGAAAAGAAATGTGGCATTAAAAGTGTTAACAACCTATTAGCGCCTTATTCATCTCATGTTAATGCCATTGATTCCGCTCGCCATTGTTCGCTGATTTATTGTGAGTTAACAAAAACAGTTCCTGCGTTTATACAAGATGATTGGATCAAAACGTTTACTATTGATATCAATAACATTTCAATCAAAGTTAAATCTTTCCCGGGCGTTTTTAGTCATGGCACATTAGATAAAGGCACCGAGCTTTTATTACAAAGTTTACCGACAAAAATGAAAGGTGCTGTATTAGATTTTGGTTGTGGTGCCGGCATTATTGCAAGTTATGTAAAAATGAAACATCCTGACGTCTTGATCGATCTCGTTGATGTGAACGTCTATGCCCTTGCCAGTGCAAAACTAACTCTAGAGAGTAATTCCCTTGATGGGAACGTGTTTCCTTCTAACGTGTTTTCTGATATTGAAAAGACTTACAACACGTTACTGTCAAACCCCCCTTTTCATTCGGGTAAAAACACAGATTACAC
>JAGLDN010000494.1 GCA_023145575.1 Psychromonas sp. | reverse complement strand
GCCAAGTTAATTGTCGCCTAATATTGAACCTACATGCAGTTTTGAAACGAGAATAAGAAGCGCTTGATCCTTTCAATGCTGCATGTATTGTTATTTGCAATAATACATTACATGAAAGTTATGATGTGATGATAGCTCAATTAACATTTGCTGCTCCTGTAATACATATGGCTGAACTTACAGCTGTATATTTATGTAAAAGTAATTATTATTGTTCTTTTAACAGGTATTGAATATACGATTGATTGTGGCTATTATAAAAAACTAGCTGAGAATGGCATTGATGTTGCGATCGCTGATTTTGAAGATCGCCATCTTATAAAGTCTATAATATAAGCGGTTGTAAAACGAAAATCAAAGCCAGAAGCCAGAAGCCAGAAGCCAAATCGGCAATGAGTTACTATTGAAATACTGTGATTGCGATACGATCGTCACGGCTTGCATAGATATGCCATAAATTTTGACACAAGAGATAACATCATTAAAAGTAACTGATCCTCTGCAAATTTAGTGTGATGTGGCATTTTATTTTTCAATAACTTAAAATTTTCAACTTGACGGAGTAATTCGGAAAATATTTTAATGAATAACCCGAGATAACGACCGATATTAGCGAGGTTTTATGCTTAAAATTCCAAGTGATTTTGTAAACTATAAATCAACATCAACCTTTACAAAAGAAAGTGTCCCGAAAATGTTTTTACACCTGCACAATACGAGAGCTGGTGTTTATGGGAAAATTGTTGTAACGAGTGGACAGTTGAAGTTTTATGGTTTCAAAGAAAGGCGTGGTCAAATTGAAAAAGAAGTATTGATTAAGAAAAATGAGTCTGCAATTTCTCCTCCTGAATATTGGCATAAAGTTGAATTTCTGACGGATGATACTGAATTTTATGTCGATTTTTATGCTCAACAAGATTCAGATATTGTTGTTGAAAATAGATCAGAGCGTAATGACTAAAAACTGGCGATGCTTGAGAAATGGTCTGAGGCTAGGAAAAACATGAATAATGCATTCATACTTAAGATTTGGTTACGCCAAATAGAGTATAGCGCTATTAAAAAGAATATGTAGTTTTTGGCGTTTTCTGATATTTTACATGACGTTTCAATAGTGCGCTCCGATTACAATTGAAACAACGGTTTTAGTTGCTAGGCTCATCGAAAGCTTTATAAGTATTAATAATCATTAAAACGTTCATAAGCCTTTGTTTTAAAGGTAAACTATGGGAAAAGTAGTGCGAAAAGCTTATTTAATAACCTTGTAAACTTTTGATTTTAATATGAATTTAAAATTAGTGAGTTTTGCTAACTTTTAAGGAATAAAAACAAGGGCGAATAATACTGGATAAGAGGGATCCACAGACATTAAATTATGATTGTTTTGTTATCTTGTTTATTGGTGGATGATAATGTACCTTTGAATGATTGCAAATAAGTATTTATAGTCATGTGACGTAAAAGTGCAAATTCAGTAAGGGAAATAGTACCAAGTTGCTCGGCATAAAATTGCCCTATCGATGATTAACTACGTTAATCACCAAAGGCCGAATTAAAATAAAGACTTTTATTCGCGTAAATAGTTATTCTACATAGATATTTTATAACAACGCGCCTTGGTACTAGTTGCCTTGCCCTGCGGGGCACAAGATCGAAAACCAAGACTGCGTTGCAATAATCGAAAAGTGAACAACAATTACCGAATATTGTGCCTTGTTATGATCATCGAGCTTGAGTATGACAAAGCATTTTTACGTCACATGGGTATATAATAAATCTCTGTGGTATTGGCACAATATCCATACTCAGCCTCGGCTTTAAAGCTTTTACTTTTATTAAGATCGCTTATGGTGAGCTCTGACCATGGAAAACCCTCAACACTGAAACATTGAACATTCATCATCAGTTTTTATTTTTTTTACTCAACTTTTTTTCATAATTCATGCGTTCAAAGGCTCCGATGGTTGATCTAATATTATGGTCAAGTTCATAAAGATAAACTAATGCTTTTTTATGAATTGAATTACCTTTTTGTTTTAAATTTACACTGCGAACGATTTTAAGGTTGATATCATTATCTTTAGGGGCTGTTGGTCTTTGTTTAAA
>JAGLDN010000493.1 GCA_023145575.1 Psychromonas sp. | reverse complement strand
TGGATCTGTCGATAGTAATGAATCAAAACGCCCTTCTTCATTAAATGAACTTGATTCTGCTAGCTCTTGTTCTTGCTCTTCTAATTGACGCTTATCATTTCGGCGTAAGATAAAAACAAAAATAACGATCAGAAGAATAATCGGTAAGAACATAAACGCTAATAGGTAAATAATTGAAGATGTAATGAATCTTAAAATTTCATTAACAAGTCCATCACCAGAAAAAGGAGCAGGTTTAATATTTTCAAGTTGCTGTAGGTACTTTTGGCTTAATGCGTTTGTTTTTTGCTGATTTTCTAGCTCAGTAGAGAGTTGCGTATTTAAATTAGCAATTTGATCCGTTAACCCTTGAATTTTCAATTTTAATAGCTGATTACTTTCATTATGTGCCACTAATTTTTCGTTAACATCCGCCAATTCTTTTTTCAAACTTTTAATTTGATCTTCTAATTGTGAGTTTGTTTCAGTATTGGCAGTTTCTTCATTAAGTACTAAATTCGTCAAACTTTGATTGTCAGTTGTTTTAGCGACTTCACTCTTTTTAATGGGTACTTTTTTCGGTTGCTTTGCAGTGGATGGTTTTGATTTTTTTACGCGAGGTTGTTTTTTATTGATTAAAGCGAGTGCTTCTTTGTTTGATTGCTTCTTAATGAAATCAAGTGGTGGTACTTTGATGATATGATGTGCAATGATTTTATTTACATCACCATCTTCAAACGCGTACGGGTTTAACTTATAAATCGCAATTAACGTTTGGTAAACAGAAACAGAGTTATTTGGTTTTAATTTTTCTGAAATTCCCCATAATGTTTCATGTCCACCGACGGGGCCATACACCTCTAGCGAAAGTGTGCTTTGCGAGTCAGGGCCAACCAAATCAATACTTTGTACTGTAACGGATGAAAATAACAGTGGCGTACAACAAACGAGTGAAATCAGAATGCGCTTCATAATTATTCCTTATGATAAAGCGAAAAGATAATGTTGATGTTTAAAAGAGGTCAATGAATTCAATTTCAGAAACCTCTTCTATTATACGATGATATTTTTTAAATGTAGTCCCTGATCAAGCGTTCTGCCACTTTTATCACATTATTTGCAACACCAAAGTGAATTGTATCTGCACAAATCCATAAGTTGATTCCTTTTTCATCACAAATGTCTTTTCTCAAGCGACCGATTTTTACAATATCATTGCCAATAACATCTGTAATAATATTTGGATAATCACAAACTGATTTTGACAATTCAATCCCTTCGCTGTGATGCATTGATTGTGCAACTTCATCAAGATCAATGGGATAATGAGTTTGCAAATTGACTGACTGAGCGCAGCCATAAAACATAGGTACGATAACTTGAGTATTGCTGATCAATATTGCAGGATCTTGCAGTAATGAACGTAACTCTGTAATTAAACGACGCTCGGAAATTGCATTTCCTTGATCGTCAAACTCGCCAACTTGTGGAAATACATTAAATGCGGTTTGTTGTGGGAAAATACTTTCTTCTAAAGGTTTTGCATTTAATAATCGAGCCGTTTCACCAGCAAGTGTTGTTACCCCTTGCTTACCATTACTTGATACCGCTTGATAGCTTGATACGTTAATTCGAACAAGTCCTACTTCTTGGTGTAATTGTTTAAGTGCAATCGCAAGTTGTGCAGATTCTGGGCTTGGCACTGAAATTTTATTTTCAACAGCGTAATTTGAAATGCCCTCTTCATTAACATCAATTTGCACGAGTGGTACTTGATCATTGCCAATAAAAGCACCACTGCTGTCAATGACAACACACGATTCGCTGGCGATGTTTGCCCATTTATTTGTTGTCTCGACATCACCAATAAAAAAGGCAATATCAATTTGTTCCCAGTCAAAACC
>JAGLDN010000492.1 GCA_023145575.1 Psychromonas sp. | reverse complement strand
TCAATACAAAAAATGGAAAGAAGAGTTGGCTTTAGAAGTAGATCATGAAGGTGATGAGGCAGAAGATGAAGATGAATTACAAGCTGAAACTGTCATGGAATATATTAACCCAGCTGGGGTGTTAGTGATTGGCGTTCGAGAAAATGTAGAGTTACTTGGCGTTAATTGGTTATTAATTGGTGAAGTCAGTGTTGAAGAGGTATTTGCGGCTCGCGAAGAACTGAAGCGAAACTTCATTCTCATATTTATCCTAACACTACTTTCTGTTGTATTAATTGCTTTGTATCAAACAAAGAAAATCACCTCACCTTTAAAACGTCTTGTTTCGGCAACCACTGATTTTGCAAAGGGAAGTTTAACGAAAGTAGACATAAAATCTAATGATGAAATAGCATTATTGGGTGATGTTTTTAACGATATGATTGATAGACGAGATCAAGATCTTAAAGTAATTGAAGAAAGTAATAAAGAAGCTAAGCAAGCGTTAAGAAATTTATCTTCACAAAAATTTGCTTTAGATCAGCACTCAATTGTTTCTATGACAGATACTAATGGCATCATTACGTTTGTAAATAAAAATTTCTGTGCTATTTCTGGTTACAGTAAAGAAGATTTGATTGGAAAAACACATAAATTACTCGCCTCGTTAGAGCATGATGACGCCTTTTTTGAAGAGCTAGCTTTGGAAATTAGCATTGGCAAAACATGGTCTGGTGATATTTGCAATAAAGCTCGAAATGGGAAATTATTTTGGGTGCGAACAACCGCATTACCCTTTTTAGGTGACGATGGAAAAATACAAAGTTATATTTATATTCGAACTGATATTACGAAGCAAAAACAAGATGAACAATTGCAACGCGATCAATTTGAAATCTCAGAGATAAAACTGAAAATTACGCAGAAGTTATCAGAAGTGAAAGATCATAAATCACTGCTTTCGGATGCATTATCTTTATTTGTAACTTTCCCTAATTTACAACTGCATAACACGGCAAGCATTCACCTTTTAAATGAAGAAGATGCTTCTGATAATGACTTTGTTTCTGTGGGTGACGCGATAGAGAATGCTGAAGTAACTCAGAATAATCTTGCGATACAATATCAAGATAAAATTAAACAAGGCAATATTGTTTATATCAGCAAATGCAAAAATGATCACGGTTTCGGTCCTCATGGGCATTATATTATCCCACTTGTTAGCAGAACTAATGCTCAGGATCAGAAGCAAAATACGGTGCTTGGTATTATCTTTTTGAATTGTCCTTTTAATGAAAGTAGTGCTGAAAATAGTAGCTTTAATTTTGCCTTGCTTGAAGAGGTCGGAACTCTTTTTACACAAGAAATCTTACGTTATAGAGCGAACAAATTATTGGCAAATGCAATGCAACTTGCCGAGCAAAATAACCAATTAAAAGGTGAGTTTTTAGCAAGCATGAGCCATGAAATAAGAACCCCAATGAATGGTGTGTTGGGTATGCTTAATCTGTTGCTTGATAGTAATTTGGAAGGTGAGCAATATCATAAAGCGAATATAGCTAAAACCAGTGCGGAATCTTTGCTCGTTATCATTAATGATATTTTAGATTTCTCGAAGATAGAAGCGGGTAAGTTAGATCTTGAATATATTGATTTTGATTTACATAACACTTTAGAAAACCTTATCGAATCAATTGCTTTTCCTGCGCATGATAAAGGTGTCGAAGTCATTCTTGACCAAACACGGATTGATAACGTAATGGTTAAAGGCGATCCGGGCAGGTTGCGTCAAATCATTACTAATTTAGTGAACAATGCGATTAAGTTTACCAGCGAAGGGCAAATTCGTATCACCGTAAAAATTGAAGATTCCGGGGATGAAAAATTATTATTAAGTTGTGATGTTGAGGATTCTGGGATTGGTATTCCAGCTGATAAAGTGAAAACACTCTTTGATAAATTTAC
>JAGLDN010000491.1 GCA_023145575.1 Psychromonas sp. | reverse complement strand
ATAAGCAAGTGCTTGAACTGTTTTCCCGAGTCCCATATCATCAGCAAGGACACCAGAAAATCCGTAATCATTTAAAAAAACCAACCAATCAAGACCATGTTGCTGATAATCTCTTAGTGTTGCACAGAGGTTTTCAGGTACTAATACTTCTTTTATACCACTAAAATTAGCCAATTTTTCGGCGAGTGCTTTTACGTGTTCACCACCCACCCAATTGTTAATTTCGGGTAACTGTGCAAGTAATGCAGCTTGGCTTTGTGGCAATTTCACCATGTCATTATTAACTTCGCCTAGCTCTTGTAAAATAGATAAAATAGGCTGTATCGATGATCTTTTTATACGCAGAGGTCGACCATTAGCTTGTGCAAGTAAAACGTCAAAATCATTTTGTTGCCAGTTTTCGTTATTTCGTAACCATTCAAGTAATAAAGGAAGTAACGCAATAGGTTTACCATCAATTTCAACTGATACACCTAAATCAAACCAATTACCCTGCTCTTCGACTTCGATATTAATACTTTCTATATCTTCACTTTTTAATGAAAGTTCGCTATCAATATCAAACTCCCAACCTAATACTTCCAAACGGGCTTTGTGTGCCGTTAATAATGATAACCATTGAAACTCTTGAGAGCCACCGAGTTCAGGGGGTAATATACCTTGTGATTTACTGCTAGTCGTTTGTTTCGGATCATACATTTTAATGTCAAGTAAACAAAGCTGATCAAATTCATTAACTGCATGTTGTTCTTTTTCAATTTGACGAACAACGCTAACAATTTGATTTTTTTGCATGAACTCTGTGCGCTGAGGATCATCAATAACAACAGGATCGAGCAATAAGTCATCATAATAAAAACAAAGTTGGGCAACAAAAATGATCTGATCTTTAATGCTTTTCGCATTTAATTTGAATACGATCCTTAATGCGCTTTCGATAGATCTAGTGTCATATTTAATCGGATTAGGCAGTACACTTTGAGAAAATCGTAATGAAACTTCTTGCGTAAAATGTTCACATTGTTTTTGAGCAAGTGGGGGCGTTTGTAATAAAGATAAAATCCAGTCGGAATCAAACTCACTTGAAATTTCACCTGCTTCACCTGAATTAAGATCAATGTAATGTGGTTTGGGTGTTGGTATGAGTAGCCAGTTTTCAGCGTTTGGAAGTGTCAGCGATAATTGTTTTAAATCATCTTCATCATCAAGCCAGTGTATCTGTAGTTGTTGATTTTCACCTTGCAATAATGGGGTCTCAAGGTTTTCCCAAAAGCATCTGCCCGTATTTAATATTTTTTGCAGGGCAAGTTGGTCATGCTCTGTTGAAATGGTTGTTTTAGCCATTTTAGGGAGGCGACCTTCTTTAGACAGCAACAACTGAATGATTGCAATATCTTCAGGCTTGACCCATTTGAAGCTTTCCATCCAAGTTTCATTTTCAACCACTGAAATTAAATCTTTTTGAGCAAAAACAGATCTATTTTCAGTTTTTAGAAAGCGGACTGATCCGTATTCAACTTTTATATAGTTAAG
>JAGLDN010000490.1 GCA_023145575.1 Psychromonas sp. | reverse complement strand
AGGTTCATTTCTTGCTTAAAACGCTCTGCGCCACGAGGAGATAGGTAACTTGTATGCGGTTCAATAGTATGTGAATAAGCATTCATGAAGGCTTGAAATATGTCTTCACTTTCAGTCTGTGTTAACTGCTTTAGCGCAACATTGTAGCGTTTAGTAAGAAGCTCTTTAATTTTTGGCCACTTTTTCCCATTTAACTTCAATGACAACGCATCTGATTTAACTTTGTGCTGCCAGATAACATTTAAAGCCTCTGTATCTGCTGCCCAAGGTGCTTCACTTCGGTCATATTGATATGCTTCACCTGCCGTATCAAATTTAAGTTCATTTTCTAACAGAGAGATTGCATAGGTAAAGCGTTCAAAACGACGGGTTAAATTAAGTTGGTATATTTCAAATGCAACATTAACATCTCCAGTTTTAAGGGCTTCATCTAGCTGGAATTTGTTTTTTTCTAGCGTTTTTATGTCTGCAGCTGTAAATAATTGACGATTATAGTCGAGCACTTCGATATAACGATCAAATATTTTGCCAGACAAATCATCATCTAAGGGTACTGCTTTGTAATGTGAGCGACTGTATAAATCACTGATCCTTTTCACTACTTTTGCATGTTGTTCTTGTTGTTCAAACTTTGGGATGTCAGATAAACCAACGGAAGAAAAAGAGAAACTAACATAACATAGACTGGTTAATACAAGCGTGTAGCGAAAAAAATTCTTCATATAGTACCTTTAGTTGCTGAGTTTGATATAAGTAATATCTGCATGCATTATCAATAAATATTTAAATGCCATGCAGATATATTGCTAAGCGATTATTCAGTAATTAAGTGTTTTGCTTTAACTTTAACAATCATGCCAGAGTTAAGTTGAACTTGAACGTCATCTTTAAGGATTTCAATGACAACGGCAGAAACAGGAGACTTACCAAGTAACACCTTCACACTTTGTTGCAAAGCGAGTTCAGCATGATTTGCAGGTTTGTATTGAGAAAGATCTTCTACCACTTCTTTTTTAACAACTGGTTTTTTAGTGCGTTGTGGGATATTTACTTTCTTTGCAGCTTGTTTAGGTTTGCTATCTTCAACTTTCTTTTTATTAGCAAATGCTTTTTCTTTGCTTTCTTTTAGCGTTTTTAATGCATGATCAGCATGATCTTGAGATACTTCTTCGCCTTCAATGCCATCTAAATCAACACGTTTCACTGCTACTTTCACACAATGCAAGTATCTCCAACTCATGGTGTACTGACGTAATGCACCTCGAAGTTGTGTTTTACTTACCACTTCATTATTTTCTAATCGTGTTGCCAGTTCTTGAAAAACACCGACTTTCAAAGGTTTCGCTGGTTCTTTTCCTGCGGTGAAACACAATGGGAATTGCTCAGTTAGAAAAGTGATGATTTGCTTGTTCGTTGTTAATTTTTCAGTGATTTCCATGTAAAACCTAATTTGTGATGCCAGCATTGCGGCAATTTAATATTTCTATATTTTCTTGATATGCCATCGCTAAAGTTAATAAAATGAGTGACTTTAATTAACTTGTTGAATGGTTTGCTATCAAGACCTTACAGACAAAGATAAGCCCTATTATAATGATGCCTGCTAAAATAGGAAATATAATTTACCATCAGTTCAATATTAGCCGTTAAATATTTGATATATGCCCTATTTTTCTCTTCGTTAATAGATTGTTTTGTCCTCTTTTAATTTAACAACTAAATTAACAGCTAAATTAACATCTGAAATAAATACGTGAATTTTGCATCTTTCAAAGTAATGGGTATAATCCTTTCCTTTTTATCTTTCTAGGTGGTTTTATGAGCGTTGATTCAATTGGTTTTTCTTCAGAGTTATTAAAAGCAGTTAAAGCGTGTGGCTACAAAAATTTAACCCCTATTCAGCAACAAGCCATTCCGCTTATTAGAGCGGGTAACGACGTGCTTGCAAGTGCGCAAACAGGGAC
>JAGLDN010000049.1 GCA_023145575.1 Psychromonas sp. | reverse complement strand
ATCAATCCTAAAACCTACTTGCTCGTCACAATAATTCAAGCATTGCATGAAAAGTACCTCCACAGACTTGACCGCAGAAAATGCATAAAGCATTGCTAAAAAGAGGCTTTACAATTGGTTCGTTTAAAGTTGCTAGACTGATGAAGGATCCTGTTGTCATCGCAAAGATCCCTAAAAAACTTCATTTTTATCCAGAGGGTAATGAAAAACATAATATACGAATATTCATAAAAGACAGTTTAACTCGGTCATCATTAATACTCATTGGCTAGGTTATATTACAGTAGAAATTGCCAAGGTTGGCGTTATTTTTTTAGCTTTTTAGATCTTCATACTCGGGAGATCGTTGGCTATGCATTATCAAGAACACCTGTCGCGAAACTCGCTAAAAAAGCCTTAATGAATGCTGTTTAATTTGTCAAGCCAGAGACAAAAAAATTAATGTTTTACTCAGATCGAGGCGTTCAATACAGTGTTAATTTATTCAAAAATTATCTATCGCTTCATGACATTACACAAAATGTGAGCCTAAGAGGAAACTGCTGAGATAGTGGCGTACAAGAACGTTTTTGAGAAGCTTAAAAAGCGAATGTTTAAAGGGGGGAATCTTCATCAATCAAGTTCCTGTAATTCACGCTACAGTGTTCTACATTAGGTAATACAACAATAAACGACCTCATTCATCACTTGGTGTAATACACCCGCTTAAACAAGAAAAAATCTTGAGATGTGGCATAGAAAGCATAAAAAAAATTGACCGCTGCGCTCCAAGTAGAATTTTTATAAAGCCATTGATAGGTACAAGCTGAGTTATGGCATGCCGCTTTATATTACATTTGTCATAAGTTTATATTAGGTATAATAAACTGTTAAGATAATACGATTTTATTTAAAATATTTCGATTCTTCGGTGAGATCCATGCCTATCGAGTTTAAGATGATTCGTCTTATTTTTGGACCTTTTAATTTTACTTTTGTATATATAACAAGCTGTTTAAGTGCAAATGTTATGATAATAGATGCAAGTATCATCATACTAATAGAAAAAAGATTTTTATGATTTAGATCTAAGTTTTAGAATATAAGTTATAAGTTCTATTTCGTTTTATTATATTTTATTTTATTATAGGATGAAATTTCGATCTATAATTCGAAATGTAATATATAAGTTTAAGTAGATATTGGGTCATTACTTAATTTGGTTATAGTAATCTTGTTACTTTATTAATGAATATCAATTAAAAGTTATAGAAAGTATTTGACCGTATATACATTACACAAATCTAAACAGGAGTATAGACTATGCGTAAGCCAAGTACTTTTTTAAAATTCGACACTATTAAGGGATACTCGCAAGCTAAGAATTTTAAAGATAGAATAATGTGCAACACTGTGAATTTCAGAATTTTTAAACAGGCACCCAAGGGAGGAGATTTTCGAGCGGGAGGTAAACCTGTTTCAGGTCCACTTACGTTTACTAAAAGGCAAGATGCTGCATCGGCCTTACTTTATAAACAAGCTTGTGAGGGTGCGGCAGAAAATACGTGCTTTGATGTTACTAAAAGAAGTCAAGGAAAAGCAGTCGGGGCAATACAAGTTGCGTCTATAAATTGTTTGATAACCACTTATTCTGTATCAATACATGCTGACACACCAGTAGAAAGCTATGGTATGGTCTATTCGTCACTAGGTCTTACTGTAAATATTATTGCCGAGGATGGAAAAATAACGAGCAAGAAACATTACGAATTTACGAATCAAAATTTCGCACTTGGTTCAGAATAATATTAAATTTAATATTATTTGTGTTACAGAAAAATAGCATTATCTTTAAAGTGAAATAAAATAGCAGCTGTAAAAATGTTTATGTCTTACCAAGATATTCAGGGTAATATCGGAGTAGATGATTTAAATAAACTGAGAACACCTCACCAGTTGCCACATCAAAACCGCCAACGAATAGATCCATATTCTGATCGTTCAACAAGGTCTTATTTTATTGTTAATGTTGCTTTGGATAGCTCAACAGCTGGTATTTTGATGATTTTAATAACGCTAATCGTTATTTGGGCAATTTTTTAAAAGCCTGCGCATCTTGATAAAGAGCGCAAATATTTAATATTTTTTCTTCATTAATCTGATCAGTTTTTATGCCGCCAGTGTTGAATACGTTCAAGTTTTATTAATAATCATTCAATATGTCGTATTGAAATAAATTTGAAGATCTCTTGATTGATCCTATTGTTTCATTTATCAAGCCAGAAACTAAAAAATTAATGTTTTACTCAGATCAAGGTGTTTAATCAATACAGTGCTAATTTATTCAAAGATTATCTTTCGCTTCTTCGGTGAGATCCATGCTTATCGAGTTTATGATGATTCGTCTTATTTTTGGACCTTTTAATTTAACTTTCGTATATTGAACAAGCGGTTTCTATGCAAATATAATGATACTAACAGAATAGTTTTTTATGATTTAGCTCTATGTTTCAGTATAATAAGTTAAAAGTTTTATTTTATTATGTTCTTAACATTTGATCTTCAATTTTAAATGTTATATATTAGTAAAATGAAATATTGTATCATTACTTAATTTACGTTAGTATTAGTAATAATATTATTATTTAATTAATATCATTTAAAAATTTATAGAAGGTACTTAACATACGTACTTTGATGTTACTAAACAAAATCAAGGAAAAACAGTCGGGGCAGTACAAGTTTCGACTATAACTTGTTTGATAACCAATTATTCGGTTACAATACATGGAGGCACAGCAGTGAAAATCTACGGCATGGGCTATCCGTCCCTAAATTGTACTATAAATATTATTAGCGAGGAAGGGAAAATAACTAGCAAGAAACATTACAGATTTACGAATAAAAATTTCGAACTTGGTGCAGCTTAATTTTGCTGCTTAATATTAAAATTATTTAGTTTACAAAAAAATATTACTATCTTTAAGGAGAAATAAAATGGCAACCGTAAAAATGTTTATGCTTTACGAAACTATACAAGGTGGCATCGGGGTTGATGATTATAAAGAGAACATGGCGCTTCTTTCTTGTGACTTTGGTGTTTGGCGAGGTTTCGAAAATGCAATTGCTGGTACTACACAACTCGGGGAACTGAATTTTACTAAACCAATGTGCGTTGGATCGACAGAGCTTTTAAAAGAATTTTATGAAGGAACCGGTAAAAAAGTTGTTATATCCATGTGCAGAGCAGATGGGAAGAATTTTGTGAAAACCATGGGCGTCGAAATGGAAAACGTATTTTTGACAACTTATCATTTGTCGATACAAGGCGAGTCACCTGTTGAAACTGGGGTTCTGCACTTCACTTCGCTAGGGGTGGAAATCTCTGTTTATGAAGATGGAAAGCCTGTATCTGTACAAGTATATCATTACGATCCATCCGTTGTGGGTAATAAGGGAAAGCAATGATAGTAAGATAAAAAAATCATATGATAACTTTAAATAGTAATGATTTTAGAGAAATTTACTATTTAAAGTACATATATACATATTAATGTTAAAAAAAGGTGGTTTATTTTTGATATATAGTATAGTAAATATATTGCAAAACCATAAGCTTTAATAAATGGTCATAATAGGATAATAAAGTCCTATAAATATTTTATGAGTGAGCGATAATTGCTTTAATATTTCTTTAGATATTTAAACTAGCAACTAATTATTTGCATCATAGAATGTTGACTATTTTATGCCCCTACTTATATAAGTCTTTGCTGTACTTACACTTTAATTAAAGACTCGATTAATAATTTGTTATTTTGGAATAATAAAATTTCTTTCATTGAGAGTTTCAGTATTAACAGCCATAAATTATTGTGAATGATAAAGCAATTGGTCTTAAGTATATAGATTTACTTCAACAAAGAGACTCGATGTTTAATTATGTTTAGAAAGAGTAATATTGTTGTGTGTCTATTCTTCTTACTTATGTGAAGAAAAAATGCTTACGAAACATAAACTTAGGCTGAAATACAATTCTAAAATTTATTGAACGCTACGTTCTTACTTACTGTTTAGTGTGGATTATATTCAAGATTATTTATCGCATGGAGGTATCTATTTTGTTATAATATCTTGTCGTAGAATAATTAATACTTCAATTTTATACCTAGTAACTATCGTAATACAATTTACCTTGCTAATTTTACATTTTTTCTGTGAAGTAGCATGAGTATAGTATACCACGGCTTAATTAAGATGAGCTTGAAAAAGCTTATGCTGGAGGAAGTAAATTATATGGCAACTAGTTCAGAAAATTTAATGATTGATCGCATTCAGATATCAACGCCATTAGGCAAAGGTAAACTTGCTTTAACTGGTTTTAGCGTAACTGAAAAAATGTCGGAACCTTTTTCGATTGTAGTATTAATGCATGCTGTTGACAGTAAAATTAAATTAGATGATTTAATCGGAAAGTCAGTCTCTATCTCCTTATCTTGTACCAGAGAATCCAAAAAATATTTGCGTGAGTTCCACGGGTTTATTACTCACATAGAATCCGATGGTGTCCAAACACTAGACACAGATTCTGCTGAAAAGTTTATCCGTTATAAGGCAATGATTGTTCCCAAAGTAGCGTTTATGGAAAATCGAATAAATTGCAGGATTTTTCAAAATAAATCTGTGATTGATATTTGTTCTGATTTATTCGGTCAACATAAAGTTGCCTTTAAGGATTCAACTAAAGGTAGCCATCCAAAATATGAATACTGTGTACAATATCAAGAGACCGATTTAGCTTTTATTAGCCGGATACTCGAGCAAGAAGGGATCTTCTACTACTTTGATCATACTAAAAAAGAACATATGTTAATTCTTATAAACGATGTGAGTAGCTACGTAAAATGTGATCAAAGTGAAATAACGCACAGGCCTAGCGACCACTTTTCAGAAGTTGATACGTGGTCTGGTGGATTAACGATGACCAGCGGAGCCTACTCTCAACTAGGTTATGACTATACACGGCCAAAAGGTTTACCCTCTGGAAAGAGTGTTGTAGCCTCATTACCAGATCAAAATGCATACGAAATATATAAATTTGTCGGTGAATCTGAATTAAATAAACGCGCTGAACCTATTGCTAACATACGTCTTGAAGCAGTGCAAAAAGACATGCGCAAATGTTTCGGCACGAGTTCTTGCATTAGTTTTCTGGTCGGGAAGCTATTTACCTTTAAAGATCATTTAGATCCTAATTATGTTGGTAAAACGTTTATGCTCACTTCGGTAATAACCGAAGCTTCAAATAAAACTGGCATATACAAGAATCATTTTGAATGTGTCCCTGAAGATACACCTTATCGCCCTGTATTATTACGGGAAAAACCATTAATTAATGGCATTCAAACCGCTGTAGTAACTGGTGAAAAGGGAGATGAAATTTTAGTAGATAAATATGGGCGAGTTAAAGTACAATTCCACTGGGATAGAGAAGGAAAGAAGGATTCAAGCAGTTCATGCTGGATCCGTGTTTCTCAAAATTGGGCAGGGAATGGATGGGGGGCATTCTTCTACCCTCACGTTGGGCAAGAAGTAATTGTTAACTTTGTCAATGGCGATCCTGATCAGCCTATCATTATTGGTGCGATTAATAATGTAGATTACATGCCACCTTATGAATTGCCAGCGAAAAAAACGCAAAGTGGTATTAAAACAAAGAGCACAAAAAATGGGCAATCAGATAATTTTAATGAATTACGTTTTGAGGATGAGAAAGGTAAAGAATTATTCGCCCTGCAGGCAGAAAAAGATTATGAAATAGTAATCAAAAACGACTCTACTACTAAAGTACTCAATAATAGTACTGAAAGCGTGACTAAGGTGCAAACTATTGAAGTTGGTGAAAATCGTACTGTTTCAGTGAAGAAAAACGACGAGCTAACTGTTGAGGGAACCAGTTCTACCAAAATTGACGGTGAATATAAGTTAGAACTAGGAGCTGCTCAGACGGTAACAGTTGCAAGCAACGATTCTTTAGAAGTTAAAGGTACTAGATCCGCAATATCAACTCAAGATCATACATTAGAATCGAAAATGAAATTAACTATTAAAGCGGGTACAGAGCTTAGTTTTGAAGTGGGATTGGCCTCTATTAAATTATCGGCTAACGGTCAGGTTGACATTAAAGGAACAGATATAAGTATTACTGGTTCTAAAATCGCCCAAAAAGCCGCGATGATTCAGTTGAATTGATATGAAAAAAACTTATTTTAACGACAATAAAGCAATAATTTTAATATTTGATTTAGCCTATCTTTACCTTGCGTGCAACCCTAACAATAAACCTTTGTTGGCCAAACCAAGTATGGAGATTATCGTTAGTCGAGTTTGTTCTATTTAATTTATGCATGACATATCCATAGAGACATGATCGTAATATAATGATAGATTTGATTAATTATATAAATAATGCTGAATTTAATCAAAATAACGATGCTCAAGCGAAATTAATTGAATATCTTGTATTATAAATACAAGATAGGAAAGTATTGCTTTGTCACAGACTGAGGAGCTACGCCAATAAATGATAACGAGTATGATCGTAAATTAGTTTAAATAAAAGAACAAGCGGTGTTCATAACGATGCCCATGTTACTTTTCAACTTTACTTTACATGGGTATATACATAATCTTTATTTGATTTATTCACTAAATATTAAATACTCATCGATTTTTAATTTAATAAAAATTAAGGAGGGAGCGATGGGAGTTCCAGCAGCAACAATTACTGGTATACATGTATGCGCACAAGTCACAGGCGTAGTGCCACATGTTGGCGGGCCCATTATAGGCCCTGGCGCTCTGAATGTCTTGATTGGTGGTCTACCCGCTGCAATTTTAGGAGATCAGTGTGTTTGTGTCGGGCCGCCAGATAAAATTATTATAGGATCCTTTACGGTAATGATTGGTGGAAAACCCGCGGTTAGATTGGGCGATTCCACAGTGCACGGAGCTAAAGTAACAATTGGGAACCCCACAGTATTAATTGGATGACGATCAAAGTATACTAAATAATTAAAGTAGCTTCGGATTTCATGCTAGTAGGAAAAATTGTAAATAATGAGTTATTTATTCGAGTTAATGAGCCAACGTAAACAATTTTCTAATGGCTTTTGTTCATTTAAACAAAACATGGATGATAATAGCAATCGTTTATTAGCCTGTGCGCGACTTTTACGTGCAGATCCCGATCACTTTTTTTCTAAAAAAAATCCCTTGCTAGCACTGGATCTTTTTAAAGTATATGAAGAATTATCAAACAATCAACAATTATTATTATTGCAGGTATATGCAAAAATTCATAATAACTTCACTTCTTTATTGAGCAACTTACAAGAATCCCCAGATCCTAAAATGCAGTTATTAGGTGATGAACTGATGCTAATTAAAGGAAATAAGGGATTATTAAAAAAATTTAGTGGCACTAGCAATCGTTTACAAATACAATTATTATATTGTTTTTATACAGATCAATATGAGAATGTGCTAAAACTCGTTGAAAGTGAGGATTGGGAAGCTACTCCCGTTAATAAACTTTATTTTAACTTGCTATTTTCTGATACGCAATTGCAAAGTGATTTGCTACTACTGTTTATAGATTTAGAATTACTCGAAAGCCATTTATTTGAACTATTTATTGTTGCATTAAATGAAAAAACAGTAACTGAAGTGGTGAATAAACTATCAGCCGATGATGAACATGTCAAACTAATTATTAGAGTGATGTCTTTAAGCGGATATACTAAATTTATACCTTTTTTAGCACGTTATTTACAAGACGAAAAGTATACATTATGCGCGTATCATTCCCTAAGAATTTTATTGGGAGATAAATTAGATGAACTTATTCCCTCTGATATTCAGTTTGATTCCGATCAAGAAAAACAAAAGAGCAACCTTGCTTATTATGGTGCAAAAATGTTGCATTATTGGGATAGTGATTTTTTAAAGGTGTTTGGCCCATGTATATTGTCGGGAAAAAATCGTACTCCACTCAATATTCTAAATATTTATAAATCTGCGAGTCAAGCACATCGCCGTGTTGCGTCAATAAATCAAATAATGGTGAATGTTGATGATGGTCTTCATTATTACGCAGAGGCAGAAGCTATCTTATGAAAAACAAACCACACCAAGGAATACTCAAAAAGATATCAAAAAGTAAGCAAGAAAATCAAAAATCAATTTCACATCATTTATATCAAAGGTCACAAGCCTATACTATATGTTCGCAAAAGAGGCGCATTAATGATTTTTAAATTACAACACAGTGACATTTTACTAGGTATTGAGAGTGATATGCAACTAGTGTTAAATATTGATTTGGTACCTGTTGACCATGCTTTGTATACTTTTGATGATGGTCATATTGTACCCGCAAATTTTTGCGATTTAGCAGAAAGTGATAACAAATTATCACGAATAATTTTATTGGTAGAAGCTATGCTGACGCGTCTAGAAAATAATGATGACATTGATTTTAACGCACAGCCTTTGTATGTTCTGTTGCCAGAGTTAGGGGAAGACACGCCACTATTTATTGATTGGCAAAACACTCTCAAAGAGAAGTTCCCAAAGATATTTAATAAGTCCGATATAAAATATTTCCCTTTTGGCAGAACTGCATTAAGCTTGGCTCTCACTGACATTGAGCAAGTTTTCAAAGAGCCTAATTCATCTGTATACCTACTCGGCGTTGATAGCCTTTACCATGATATGGATGACTTATACGCAAAAAATTTATGTGTAGATGAATATGGCGAAGAAGGATTTATTGCTTCAGAGGCTGTAATATTTACCAAGCTAACTATTAATGGATCAGGTTTGGATTTGTTTTTTAACAGTCATGAAACAGTCATTAAAAAACATGAAACGACCGCCTCGAGTACTTTATTTTGTAATGCAACAAAACAATTAAAAGATATTAACGACCCAATCATTACTACATTTTATGCACCTGGTAATGGCTTGCAGTCTCAGGTTAACCCTTGGATATCAGCTTACGATCAACTCAATGGTCATATTAACCTGACCTGTAATTTCAAACAAATCAGTTATCTTACTGGCGAATTAGGAACATGCTCACCGATATTTTACCTGTTGCATATTTATTATGGTTATGAAAACAATATACTCAGTGGTAACACAATGCAACTCTCTATTTCAGATCAACTTCATCAAAGCTTGCACCTATATTCGTGGACTAACGTAGATAAACAGTAAATGGGTATAAATTCTTTTAAATACTCTTGTCTTTTTCTACTGTAATTTTTGCATTTTTTGACAGTATTGTATTAAAGAAATTTCGCAGTGAATAAAGCATAATGAGACTAGGGATAACCATTAATGCTGTTATAATAAAAAACAAGCTCCAATTGTTTAAATAATCAACTAACTCACCACTAAAGGAGGCAAGTGTTGTTCGTCCTAAATTACCTAATGAAGCGAGGAGGGCGTATTGTGTTGCAGAAAAAGCTTCTCCAGTCATCATGGTTAAAAAAGATACAAAGGCAACCGTTGAAAATGCAGTGGTAAAGTTGTCAATTAAAATAGTTGCTAAAAATAAATGTTCATTTGGCCCGACATGTGCAATCCAAGAAAACATTAAGTTGCTTGTTGACATTGCAATTCCACCAATCATAAGCCCTCTAACCACCCCAAGCCTCACATTTATCATACTCCCAAGTAATGTAAAGAGCATGGTTGCTCCCCAACCTATGAGTTTAGAATAATAACCGATTTGCTCATTACTAAAGCCAATTTCTTTATAAAAAGGAATCGACATACGCCCTAAAAATGCTTCTCCAATTTTGAAAAGAAACACAAACGCGAGGATAGTTAGCGAAACTTTAACGCCATTCCTTTTGAAAAAATCCAAAAATGGTTCAAAAACTGTAACACTTAGCCAAGTAGTTAAAGGCATTGATGTTCCTAATACTTTTGCATGACGCGCTTCAGCTTGAGTTTGTAGCTTTTCTCTATCTGATTTTGGCTCTTGCACTACAAGCGTGAAGACCATCAGTAATATGGCAACACCTGCCATGCCATAATAGATGTTATTCCAGCCAATAGTATCAGCGGATATAAATGCTAAATAGCCCGGCAAGGAATACCCTGTCCACCACCCGATAACAGCCATGGCTGAGGATTGAGGGAGTTTGTTGATTTTTGCTGATTTTGGAAATGTATCAATGCGATAAGCATCAATGGCGATATCTTGTGTTGCCGATGCAGTCGCAATAATTAATGCAAGTATTGAGGTATACATTAAATCATGTGCAGGATTGGTGCCTGCGATTAAAAGCGTAAACACTAAAACAATGAATTGGCAAAGTAGGATCCAACTTCGACGCTGCCCTAATAAACGATATAATATAGGTAGCTTAACCCTGTCAACAAGTGGTGCCCATAAAAAATTAATTGCATAAACAACAAAAACAGATCCAAAATAACCAATAGCAGTACGTGTCAATCCAGCATCTGTTAACCAGCCAGACATAGCCGAGCCAATCAATACCCATGGAAAACCGCTTGAGCAGCCTATTAAAAAAATCCAAAGTAATCGTTTATCAAGGTAACTTTGAATGGTGTTTTTCCAACTTTGACTTTCGTGCATAGGATTCCTTTAAGGTTTAATGTTCAAATTGGTGGCCAATTAATTCAAATCGCCAGCCTTTTAATAGTTTTGGTTTTCCGTTTAGCTGATCATGATCCTCATCGATTATCCATAACCAACTTAAATAATTATTAATAATGCGCTTAGATGCAATAAGTTCAATGGGTAGTTGGTATTGCTCTGCACAATATTTAACTTTTTCACGTATCGATTGAAGTGTTTTTTTGTAAGCAGGGAAATCAATTAAACGAGAAATTAACTGAGGATAACTTTCTGGATCTTCAGTTAAAACACGCTCGATTACTTTTATCAAGCTTGATCCGTGAAGACGTATTTCATTCGGCATAAGGTGTAGGCGTTGCAAATCGGCAATACTTTTGGGTTGATAATAAGCGATTAACCAAATGTGATCCGATTTTAATACAAAATTAAGTGGTAAATTACGTTGTCTGGCAGTATTCAAACGCCATTTAGCAATTTCTTTGGCTGTTGCCAGAGCTTGCCTATCAAGTTTAAATAAATTATTAAGTGATTTATAAGCATTGTCAGGGTTTTGTGTTTTCATTTTATCTTCAAGTGTAGATCGGCATTCATCGAGAAAAAAATCATACATTTTTTTTTCAATTAATTTCTCTTTTAATTTACTAAAACAATATGGTAAATGTAAAACATCTGTGGCGGCATAATTGAGTTGCTTTTCACCTAAGGGTCTTATGCACCAATCTGCACGAGACTCACCCTTATCTACTATTACCTCTCTTAATAGCTCAACCATTTTAGCATAGCCTAAAGAGGCACCTAAGTTTAAAAATGCACAAGCAATCTGCGTGTCAAATAAAGTAAAATTTAAATCACCTTTATGCTGTCTGATAATCTCTAAATCTTCTCCACTTGCGTGCAAAAGGCATTTTTTTGAGTCTAATGTTTTCCAGAAAGTACTTAAATCAGGCACCAAAATCGGGTCGATTAAGGTTATTTTATTATTTTGATTAAGTTGCAACAAGCCTAAATTTGCGACATAGGTACGTGTTCTGACAAATTCCGTATCGATAGATAGCGTCGAATTATCAATAGTTTGTATAAAAGATTTAAGTCGTTCTTGTGAGGTTATCATATCAAACTGCATAATTTTCTCGTTATTATTAAAGCATAAATTTTGATACACTATAATTGACTAAAGCCTAGGTTATCTCAAGATCTTTTATCCGTGATGATCTTAAGATTAAAAGCGACACGTAAAATTTTACCTATCGACGATTAGCTGCGCTTATCGTTTGCCTGTAGAGCTCACAAATAAATGTTAATTGTTACATCATTATTTTCTTTACAAATCTGGTAGTGTAGCTCTGGATATAGAGCCTTGCCAAACAGGGTAAGAAAAATCACCAGAGGACAGGAGACATAAAATGACTATAGATTATAACTGGAATATCTTTATTTTGTTAAACATCTATTATAATTTATTAATGATGTGATATTTGTCCATGAAAAATTGAAAAACTCGTCAACAATTAAAGTCTTTATTTTATTTTAATTCGGCTTTTGGTGATCAACGTAGTTAATCATCGAGAGGGCAATTTTATGCCTAGGATATTAGCACAATTTTCCTTGCAGACGTTGCATTTCGAAGTGACATGGGTATAAAATTACAAATACAATTTGGCTAATTGATCATAGAGGGTTCAATTTCATACTCACACACATCATTTTATTTATCTTAATAATATGTTGTCTAAGTGTTTAAATAATTTTACTTAACAGCTTGCTGTAAAAATAGTCCTAAAAGAGCAACTTCTTTAAGTAAGTTGAAAGACATGAAATTTAACAAGTCCGTAATGGAGTTATAATGACGAGAACAATGTATACAAAGATATGGGATGATCACATGGTTTATGAGCCAGAAGAAGGAGCGCCATTATTATTTGTTGATAGACACTTATTACATGAGGTGACGACTCCTCAAGCGTTTGAAGGGCTAAAATTACAAAACCGGGAAATTAGAAATCGTCACAGTATTCTTGCAACTATTGATCACTGTATTCCAACAGTTAACCGCACACACATCGTTGATGCGATTGCAAAAAAACAAGTTGATGCGATGACTGAAAATTGTGCAATACATAACATTAATCTATATGGACTCGATAGCTTAAATAATGGTGTGATTCATATTGTTGTACCAGAGCATGGTTTTGTACATCCAGGCATGGTAATTTGTTGTGGTGATAGCCATACGGCAACACATGGTGCATTTGGTGCGCTAGCGTTTGGCATTGGTACTTCTGAGGTTGAACATGTGATGGCAACACAAACATTGCCACAAAAAAAATCAAAAACAATGCTAATAAAAGTGGAAGGTAAATTATCTGAATTTTCAACAGCAAAAGATATTGCATTAGCAATCATAGCTACCACTGGTACTGCGGGAGGAACGGGTTATGTCATCGAGTTTACTGGCAATACAATTACTGATCTTACGATGGAAGGGCGCATGACACTTTGCAACATGGCCATTGAAGCCGGCGCAAGAGCAGGTTTAGTTGCACCTGATCAAAAAACTTATGATTATTTACAAAATAAAGAATTTGCTCCTAAAGGCAAAGATTGGGATAACGCAGTAGCATACTGGAAATTATTAGTTTCAGATGATAATGCAAAATTTGATGTAACTATTACATTAAAAGCGGAAGATATTGCACCACAAGTTACTTGGGGAACCTCTCCAGAACAAGTTATTGCGGTAGATAGTGTTGTGCCATCACCCACTTCTTTTGATAATGAAATAAAAGCGCAAGCGTGTTCAAAAGCATTACTATATATGGATTTGACTGCAGGACAAAAAATCACAGATATCGCCATTGATACTGTTTTTATAGGCTCTTGTACTAACGGCCGAATTGAGGATTTTCGGGAGGCTGCAAAACTCATTAAAGGTAAAAAAATTGCTGCAGACATAAAAGCAATTGCCGTCCCAGGCTCATTACCTGTTAAATACCAAGCAGAAAAAGAAGGTCTTGATAAGATATTTATTAATGCGGGTTGGGAGTGGCGAGATCCAGGCTGTTCAATGTGCTTAGCAATGAATGGCGATGAATTAAAAGAGGGAGAACGTGCAGCATCAACGTCAAATCGGAATTTTGAAGGACGTCAAGGTAAAGGCGGGCGAACTCACCTTGTTTCACCTGCGATGGCTGCGGCGGCTTCAATTGCAGGTCATTTTGTTGATATTCGACATTGGAAATAGGCTCTTTATAAATGCAAGCATATATTAAACATACAAGTATCGCAGCGCTAATGGATCGCAGTAATGTCGATACAGATCAAATCATTCCTAAAAACTTCTTGAAAAAAATAGAGCGTACAGGTTTTGGTATTCACTTATTTCATAATTGGCGTTTTCTTTCTGATAACGTAACACCCAACCCAGATTTTGAATTAAATAAGATCGCTTTTCAAGGTGCTAAAATATTAGTCGCAGGAGAAAACTTCGGCTGTGGCTCATCTCGTGAACATGCGCAATGGGCAATTGCTGAATATGGTTTTAATACTATTATATCAACCAAATTTGCTGACATTTTCTTTAACAACTGTTTTAAAAATGCAATATTACCAATTAAAGTCACTAAAACAGAGCTTTCCACTTTAATGTCGGAAATAAAGGAAAATGAGGGTGTTGAGTTCACCGTGGATTTAGAAGATCAAACGGTAACAACGCGTAGTGGCGCAATCATTTCTTTTGATATTGATTCTTATCGCAAAGAGTCATTGCTTTCTGGACTTGATGATATCGCCTGTACGCTTAAACATGAAGATAAAATAAGGGCATTTGAAGACGCTCAAAAGAAAAAACTACCGTGGCTTTGGCCGTAATATTTATTTCACTGGGTAAATTTACCAATCTCAGTATTTAACCTGCGTTTGAATGATAGTTTGTACTTAATTTACCCAAAGTTGGGCAAAGATCCTTAGTCTGGCTCTGGAGCCAAAACAAGCTTTATTATAATACCAATTACATTAAGAATGTTATGTGAGTTTTACGCAGAGAAAACAGCTTAAGTTAAGGCGCAAACTGATGTGAATGGCAATTCTATTTATGAAATTTACAACGAGAAAATAAGTTATTTTCAGTCGTAAAATAGATCCGCTATTAATTATAATTGGTATAAAATAATTATTTTGGAACTTTGACTTCCAAAATACAAGCCTCGTTGTCGAGAAATCGTCACACAAATGATAAATTATTCAACGTGAATAAATGGATCAGCTAACTTTCCTATCAGCTGACCAGTTTCAGGTTTAATGTCATACAGTAAAACATCGATAACATCACCAAGTTGAAGCTCTATTTGATTGTTAAATGTGACAGAGCCTAAGTTCTGAGAGCATTCAATAAATTTAGCATCTTGTGATTTTTTAAGCAGTAGCGTTTTTGGCATAAAGAAGGTTGCGCCGTTTTCTTGTACCTTGACGCGTAAGCCTGCTTTTATGATGTCGAAGATTTCTGCTTTAAACCGCCATTGTGATTTAATTTCTTTTTGTAAATAATGACTATAAAGCAAGTTATGCAGATCGCGTTCAGCTAAACGTTGAGATCGTCTCACCTTATTGAGATGTGTGGCAAGGTTTTCATCAATGTCGATAGGGCTTTGATTTAATAATAGGGACTTAATTAACCGATGGTTTATTAAATCGCCATATTTTCGCATCGGCGACGTCCATGTTGCATAATGCTGCACGCCCATTACAAAATGTGCGCAAGGTGTATTTTTAATGTCGGGATAAGACAGTAATTTTCGTAGGCGATGTTGCAAATAAGAATGGTGTAATGCTGTACTTTGTTGATGAGCTTTAGTATATCCATCTAACGTAGTAAGCTTACTTGGATCTGTTTTTATGCCATATTCAGCGAGTAAAGTGACGGCGTTATTAATGTAATTGTTTGCAAAACCCTCGTGAGTATTGAAAATACCAGAATTCGCATGTTTTGCTAAAAAATTAGCAACACTGATATTTGCTGCAATCATTGATTCTTCAACCAGTCGCCTAGCGCTGCTGCGTGAATCGCAAATGATCTCGTCGATCTCACCTTTATTATTTAATTTTAGTGTGTATTCAGGCTGAAATTTAAAAACAATATTATTAGCAGTACGCCATTGTAAGCGTTTTAAAGTTGCAGTTGCAAGCATTTGTAATAACGCGCCAAGGATTGGTGATGGTTGCCACGCTGATGTAGGCTCTTCATCGGATAAAAATTGTTCAACATCTTCATAATTAAGGCGGTGTTGTGATGTTATCCATGCTGCAAATAAATCTGGCTCATTGACAAGTTGCCCATCAAGATCTATTTTCATACGACAACATAATGCCGCCCGCTTTTTACCTTGTTTTAAAGAGCATAAGTTATCGATAAAATCTCGCGGGAGGATCGGTACATTAAAATTTGGCAAATAATGCGTAAATCCACGCTTTTTAGCTTCTTGATCAATTGGACTATCGGCTTCAATAAAGGCATCTGGATCTGCTATGGCAACCGTAATTATCCAGCCATTTTCTGTTTCTTCAATATAAAGCGCATCGTCCATCGCTTGGGTATTGCTGCAATCGATGGTAAAAAAAGGCAAGTTGCTTAAATCTTTTCGCGGCAATTCAGGGTCAAGCACCTCAGAGGGATACTCAAAATTAGGCGCTTTATTTGGCAAGTCATACGTTTCAACAGCGACTAAACGATTGGCAAGCGGATCATTCTCTATTGCAATTTTTTTAACCACCTGAATTAAAAAACCTTTATCCTTGTATTTTGCATCGTTTTCAAGAGGGTGGCTAAGTAACTTAACACGGATCCAATCACCATCTTTATAGCCTTCCGCTATCAACTTGTTAACGCCTTGAATTCTAAAAAAACCCTTAATTAAAGTATTGGTTGGCAAAATGCTGATTTTGGGTTTATTTTCTGGCAAGGATTTTATTGAAAGTCGAGCGATAAAAAAAGATGTTTCTGTTTTCACTAATTTGATTTGGGTTGCTGAATGTTTATTTTCATTTTCTAAAATTTGAGCATTTATTCGATCACCGTGTAAAACATTTTTCATTTCATTCGGCGGAATAAAAATTTGTTTACCATTGTGTGTTTCTAAAAATCCATAGGAGCGATCTGTCGCTCTTACAACGCCTTTCCGGTGAGGCGTATCTTTTTGTATCTGTTGTTTTAAAAGACTTAGCAACGGATTGTTTTTAAACATAAATAACCTTTTAACATGAAAGCTTTATAAGCTTCAAATAATAACAAAAAACAACAGTTAATGTACTGTAATTAAGAAGAATTGTAAAATTTATATACCCACGATCTTTGAAAATACTTCTCATTTAGAACACTACAACTTGCAATTGTAGATTTGCAATAAAGATATCAGACTATTTTCTATGCAAAGATCATTATCATAGAGACAAAAATTAATCTTAGGACATCGCCATAAAACCAGTCGGGACAAGCATGAGTGCTACAGAATAAAAGCGATTTTATTCTCCACTGAGGATTTGTCTAAAGAGATGATATCTCAAGCCTTACGAAAACATAAAACAACTATTACTCGTCATTTAAATAATTGCGCTACGAGTACAAAAATAATATAAAATAGCGGTGGCCCAGAGAGCTTTCATAACGCAGAGCAAACAGCCTCAGTAGTTCATCATTTTTCGGTAGCATTAACGCAAAGATGTTAATAATTGATTGGTTACTTCCTTTTCGATTTTGATAACGTGGCGCTGCTTTGTTTTCATAATAAGTCAAGTTAGCGCACCAATTGGCCAGGACACTTGTACCAATCCACAAAATTATTAAACGTAGATTTAGAACGACTCGTTAAGAATTAAAGTCTTTATTTTATCACGACGTAGATTAGTGTAATTACCCAAGACCAACTGGAGGTGAGATTGAAAACCAACCTCTGCGTAACAAACGAAAAATGAATAGCATTTACCGCGTATTATCCCCTGATCTGGTATCCAAGGACGCAACAGATAAAGTATTTTGATGTCACGCAGGTAAATAATACGATTTGTAAATAAAATAAAAAAAGGCTTGGCTTTTTGGTTAAATTTGTTTAGTATTTGCATCGTGACGGAGGGGTGGCAGAGTGGCTGAATGCACCGGTCTTGAAAACCGGCGATGGTTTATCCCATCCGAGAGTTCAAATCTCTCCTCCTCCGCCAAATAAAAGCAAAACTCACTAATATCATCAAGCGTTTTCTTATCAGTAATCTTCTATCAAGAAGATTTTCATTATTTATAAAATATTTATTTTTACAGTTAATCGTATTTTTTTTACATACTTTGTTTCGCAATTCAATAAAAATTTTATCCAACTAAATTATTTTCTAATGACTTAAGCGCTCTTTTCTTATTTATTATAACCTCATGCGACCTCAAGATCCTTTATCAGCCATTAGCACGGATAGCAAAGCAAGGTAAAACATCAGGTAATGGTTATTCTCTTTTCAAATGTTGAGGGTGAGACGGGCTTGTGAGCTTGCGCCGCTGAGCGACTGGTAGAAATTTAGGTCGTTTTAACATTTCGATTTAGAACGACTGGTTAAGATTTTATGCCTAATATTAGAACAATTTTCCAATCTGACGTATCATCTTTACGTTAAATGCGGATATATGGAAATAGACACTCAAAAATATTATTTGAAATACTTGGCTTTGACAAAAAGTTGAAACAAATATTTATGTAGTTACTGTATATTAGATCTTGTTTTCTTAAGATATGGTATTAGTTTTTTGTCAGTAAGCGCATTTTTGATATCGCATCAATAAGTATTGTGATATCAAATTTATCAGGGTTAATTTCCTTACCTTGCCAGTTAATACTTCTCACGTTGCCATCATTTGAGAATTGAGTAATGCCATTTTTCTCATAAATAATATAATGTTTATTATTACCTGAAAGCAGATAGCGGCGATATGAATTATCAAATAAACTTTGCCCAATGCTATAATCTTTTGCATCGGATTTAACGCCTAATGCCGCTTCCATCAATGTTGGTACTATGTCCATATGGCTTGTCATTCGTATTATTTGCCGATGCCGTTGATTAGGCCATAGAATAACAAGCGGAACGTGTGCATCATTGATCGCGGCCTTAATTGATGATTTTTTGAAAGTTGATACGCCTTGTGCCCCTGTGATGATAACAATGGTATTAGCTAATGCATGCCTTACTTTTAGTGCGTTAATTATTTTGTTAATTTGTACGTCTTTTTTTCGCAATTGCTGTTTATATATCTGTTCTTTTTTCGCCCTTATTTTAACAGTTAAAGAGGCCGTATTTTCAAGAATATGTGAATATTTTGGCTTGTAATATAAAAAACTAAACCACGGTTTCTCAGCTTTATTTTGTTTGGCGTACCAAGCAAGCCACTGATTAGTCATTTCTAAATTAGATCTAGAGCCTATAACATTATTGAGTTGAAACCCGATGCGGCTATATACACTTTGTGAAAATTCCGGATAAAGAAAATGAGCACTTGAAAATAAACTAAATGTGTAATTGAGTTCGAGTAAACGGTTTATAAATACAGGTGAGATATAATTTAATCTAACGTCTGACCAATAATTGTTAGGCAAGGCATAAAATAAACTAAAAATACCCAAAGCGCGAGTATTCCCACCACTAAAATGATTGTGATAATTGAGTCCTAATTCGCTGTCTTTATAAAGGTTAGGCATATCGTATTTATTGATTGCATCGGCTTTGAACTCTCCAACTGTAATAATGAGTATATTAAGATTTTTTTCAAAGGGAAAAGCATTTGTATATGTTAAAGGTTTTTTAGGGTAGAGCATTGCCCCTTTAACCTCTGTTCTTTTTTGCTGAGTTATATTGCTAAATAGTTTGTTATCGGTTAACCAGCCTTGCTCCTTTAAGAAAGTACGCGCGGTCATTGGATAAGACAGTGGAAATAATGACTTTTGTCGGGTAATTGGCCTATATTGTGTCGCATCTGCCCATATAAAAGATAGGTGAGAAAGCACAAAAAAAATAGCGATGATCATGCCAATAGGTTTTCCTATGCCAATGAATTGTAGATTGCGTTTTTTTTGCCAAATTATCCATGAAATAATAAATTCAATGCAAAAAATAATAGCAATAGAAATGTAATGTAATGTAATGGCATAAATCTTTTCAGCTTGATCTGGTGTCTGTAAGAAACGCCAAATAAGTGGGTTTAGATGAAAACTATAAAGTTTGAATATTTGCGTATCAAGGATTAAGAAAGTGATTGCAATCGTACTGATGATAATTGCAATCGCACGGTAAATGCGTTGTGATGAAATAATAAAAGCTAGGGGGAACAGGGTAAGTATAAAAACAACGGCTGATAAAAAGCTAAAGTGAGCAATAAGACTAATAATTTGATAGGATATACCAAGTGCAGTTGTTGAAACGCCTGCGTAAACGATGTAACGAATGCTGATCAGACAGATAATAATGACATTAGCAAAAGTAAACCAATGTGCCCAATTGATTAATCGAGAAACTCTATCGTGAAAGGGGTGACCGGTTTCTACCATAATGACAATGTTACTTTTGTCTTGATTGAGGTTAAAAAGATCTTAACAAATTTATTGATAATTTCAGTGCTTTGATATGCTATAGCCTCATTATTATTGATGTTCTGTGTTAGAATGTTGCCTAATGTCATTAGCTTAAAACCCACCGAAAAACCATTTACATTTAAAAATTGTATCATTTTATCAAAGATATATTCGATTTTTTTATTTGAATATTTAGAGATAACTGACATTTTAGTTGGAGAGCCTATAAAAATATTTAGAATATCATTATAATACCTGAGTTCGACTGTTCGGTTAATCAATTTTTTTAGGAATTTGCTATTTGGATACTTTATAATATGAATATAACAACAGAAAATGTCATTTTGCACTCGTTAAAATACTCAAATACAGGTGAATTAGAGTGTATTAAAAGAAGTGGTGAGTTAGTAATATCTCCGTCAGTCGCTACTTTTATCTCAGTCCTTCATCAAAAATACCAAAGTAAAAATAATAAAATATTTGCATCCTTTTCAAAAGAAACGCAGTCACATCAAATTGTTAAAAATGCTATCATTGATGAAATTGCTGGAAAAATAGATTTTGTTAGTTTTTCACAAATACTTGCCAATAGCTTACTTTTAGCGCTAAAAAAACAAGAATTTTCTGAGCAAGGCGTGCTACTTATTAGTAAATATACTTGGACGACTAGCGAATATTTGCTGATCGCATTATTACAAAGCACTGACTCAATGACGGTCAATGACAACTTAGAATTACAAGTGGGACATTATATTGATACCAGTCAAATTCAACTAGCTGCGCGGATTGATTTAACACTATTTAATCGCGATGCAGATTGTAATCGTTATATTTCTTTTATAAAAGGTAGAGCAGGACGGACAATTTCGGATTTCTTTTTAGATTTTCTAGGGGCAATCGAGGGGTTTGACGCTAAAGTACAAAATCAAATATTAATGAACGCTGTTGAAGACTTTTGTGATAAAGATACCTTAGAAGTTGCGCAAAAACAAGTTGTGCGTGAAGTTGTTTTTGATTATTGTAAAGATCAGCTGAAAGAGGGCGAAGATATTGAGATCACTACATTATCAAATCAATTACTCGAAAGACCTGAATTAGAAGGAAGTTTTTATGATTTTGCCAGTGAAGATTATGAGTTGGCGCCTGTATTTCCAGTCGAGAGAACGATTGTGCGAAAACTGACAAAGTATGCCGGCTCAGGAGGCGGTGTTTCCATTAGCTTTGATCAAAAACACTTGGGTGATAACATTCATTATGATGCGCAGACTGATACCTTGGTGTTTAAAGGTATCCCCGATAATTTACGCGAGCAATTAAAACGCGATGCTCAGCTAGTAGATGACGAATAGTTCGTGCTTTGCAAATTTAACATGTTTATAAATGCTAATAACGCCCATTTTCAATAAAATAATCTAGGATATAACAATGCCAGAAGAAACTGTTTTTAGAAAAATCATTAATAAAGAAATCCCATCAGACATACTATACCAAGATGATTATGTTACGGCTTTTCGTGATATAGCTCCGCAAGCGCCTACGCATATATTGATCATTCCCAATAAGCTTATTGCCACAGTCAATGACATTGAAATTGAAGATGAACAACTGATTGGCAAAATGTATACAGTTGCAAAAAATATAGCCAAACAACAAGGGATCGCAAAATCAGGATATCGCTTAATCATGAATTGCAATCAAGATGGCGGACAGGAAGTTTATCATATCCATTTACATTTACTCGGCGGTAAACAACTTGGTAATTTGCTTTAATCGTGATAAAAAATAGTATTATGATCATGTGTCTTCAAAACGTAATCTCAGACACTAATTTGATGATCAGAAAAATGCACAACATGATACTTATCAATGATTAGCTGCGCTTGTCATTTTCTGTGAATTAACGTCAACATGTCAATTATTGATTGGTTGATTCCTGTTCAGTTGAGTCAATGTACGGATCGCATGTTTTAATAATAAACAGAGTTCTGCGTTAATGTGCTTGGATACTTGCACCAATCAACGCAGTGCTAAGATTTCGAATTAGCATGACTCGTTAGGTGTTAAAGTCTTTCTTTTTTTATCAAGAGGATAATTTTGTGTCGAGTGTATTGGCATAATTTTAGATGCTGACATTGCATCTTTACGTCACATGTGTATTGGTATAGTATAGATAAAAAATGTAAATGTAATTGGAGATTTAAATGAAAGTAAAAATAAATATAAGCATATTCTTATTGAGCATTATTTTTCTAACGGCCTGTTCTACAACAGTAAAACGCATAGATGCAAGCGATCAAGTAGATTTAAGTGGGGCATGGAATGACACGGATTCACAACTTGTCGCAAAGAATATGATTAAAGATGCGCTTTCAGCTAATTGGATTACAAATTTTAGAAAAAAAGCAGGGAAAAATCCTACAGTTATTATTGGTACAGTTAAAAACCTAAGCCACGAACATATTAATACCAATACTTTTGTAGAAAATATGCAACGCGAAATGATCAATTCTGGAGAAGTTCAGTTTGTCGCATCGGCCGGTCAACGTTCACAAATTCGGGAAGAGCGTGGCGATCAAGATATAAATGCAACAGAAGCTACTCGTAAAAAAATGGGAGATGAGCTTGGCGCTGATTATATGTTGCAAGGACAGATCAATACAATTATTGATGTCGAAGGCAGAAAGCAAGTGCGCTATTATCAAGTTAATCTTAAATTAATTAGTATCAAAGACAATCGCATTGTTTGGGTTGGTGAAAAGAAAATCAAAAAGTACATTAAAAATAGTACATTACGCGAATAAATCTTATTTTAATGTTGCATAAAAACATAAAAACATAAATTAATTAAATTATTATTTATCATTACTGGTGATCCATCTTAAGGTAACCTCAATATTTAAAAATTAAATTCTCCATTTTAATTTTTCTATGAAGGGAAACGCAGTTAATCTTTTATGGCGTCTTATAACTTATGTCAGCGGATAATTTACCTATCTGATGTTTCCTCTTTATGCAAGAATAGGCAAAGATACAATTTAACAAGGATTGTAATGAAGAACTTATTTGTTGTTGTGCTTATTATCCTGCTGACTGGGTGCGCTTCTTATCAACGTAAAAATAACCAAATAGCACAAACACTATACAAAAGTCCCCCGAAAGCAGTACTTAAAATCTTGCAGGGAACTGAGCCACTTAAGCGTGACATTGCTCAATACCATCTTAATGTAGGTATTTTACAGTTTAAAATAGGCAACTTTTCTGCAGCAATCACAGCACTTGAGCTCGCTAAAAAAGAAATGGCGGCTTTGCAGGCGATATCTATCTCTGAAAATGCCGCCGCCGCAACAGTAAATGAAACATATAGAGCTTATAGTGGTTATCCTACCGATCTTATTATGGTTCATAATATACTCGCGCTGAGCTACCTTTTTAATAATGATATTGGTGGAGCGCGTGTTGAAATATTGCAGGCGCAAGTTGCGATGAGAAAGTTAGCTAAGGGGCGCGCCTTAATAGGACAATTAGCGAGCACACATCTTATTTCAGGTATCATTTATGAGTTATTAGGTGAGCAGTCTAATGCCTTAATTAGTTATCGAAAAGCAGATGTCATTTTAATTGATAACAAACTGCCAACGCCAATGGGATTAAAACAAGCTTTATTACGAATGAGTTATATAGTTGACAAAAAATCACAATATGCCATCTATAAAAAACGTTTCCCAGATATTCCAACCCCGAATAAAAATACTAAATCAAAGATTTTTGTTTTATATTTTGATGCTGTTGTTGATCACAAAGCCGAATTTTCATTACTCGTGCCAAGCCCCAATGACGATCAACTTATTCGCATTGCAATGCCAAGATACCCAAAAACTAATACGACAATATCTCATGGTATAATTAAGGTTAATAAACAACAATTAACAACGCAGTTAATTGACAATCTTAACCTATCAGTGCGCAAGGATTTAAGTCAAATATACCCGTCAATTTTACTAATGACGACCTCAAGAGCTGTGATAAAAGATACTTTGGTTAAAAAAGCAAATGAAAAAGATGATTTGTTAGGCATTGTCTTTAATGTTGCGACATTCATTTCAGAAGTTGCCGATCTGCGAAGTTGGAATATGTTACCCGCAAATATTCAATTTGCTTATATGGAAACAAATGAGCCCACCGTATCGCTTGGAAGAAAAAACGTCCCCTCAGAAAAAGTGGAGATTAAAAAAGGCACTGATAATGTGCTTTTACTAAACAGCTTAACCTCAAGTATTTTCCATTATCAACAATAATTTAACCTTCTCAGGAGATTAATAAATGAATCATAAATTAATGTTTTTATTAGTAACTAGTTTTCTTATTATTTCATGCGTATCAAAACCGGATTTAACAAAACGTCCCGAGTGGATCGATCAAACACAGTCACTTTACCCTTCTAATCAATATTTAACAGCAGTCGGGGAAGGTACTACGCGCAATCGTGCACGTAAAAATGCGCAGGTCAATTTAGTTGAAATATTTTCAATTAACGTGAAAGCACAAACAAATGTAATTACTAACGCAACGAAGAGCGACAGTGCATTAGGCGTAAGCGCCGAGAGTTCAACGTCATTGAATCGTACTATTGAAACAGAAACAAGTGCGGCGGTGAGTGGCCTAGACATAAAGCAAACCTGGTTAAGTCCAAAGGGGAAATACTACGCATTAGCGGTGCTTGAAAAACAAAAGCTGGCGAATAGTTTACGGAAAACGATTGATCAACTTGATACATCTTCAGCTCAAGATATTGATTTTAGCATACACCATGCCCCTAATGAGATAGCTTCGATTAATGCACTTCGCACTGCGCGCGATAAACAAATTGCGCGTCATCTCGCTAATATTCAATTAAGGGAAGTCAGTCTTGGTGATATCCCAAAAGAAATTTCAATCAGTAAAATTGAAGGATTGATTAATAAAAAAATTGCAGGACTTAGTGTGAGTGTATCGGCAAAAAACAATCAAAATAAAGAAACCGTTGAATCAGGTCTTGCCGCAATGGGAGTACATGTAACAGAGAATGGAAAGTTGAAAGTTATAGCAAAGATAGATTTATCTAGCCCAGTGCTTATTAATCAATGGTATTGGTTAAGAGGCAGTTATCAGCTTTCTATCACACAAGGTGGTAAAGTTATCAGCCGTAAAAGGTGGTCGATAAAAGTATCTTCTAAAGACGAATCCTTGTTAAATTTACGTTTAAATGACAACTTAAGCAAAAAAATATCAACTTATCTCATTGAGCTTATGAGTGATTCTCTAACATCATGATTTTGTCATAAAATGAACGTATCAATGGAAGTTGAAAATTATATTTTTCTGCTATTTTTAAAAAATAACCATTAATAAACTCGTTTTCGGTTTGACGCGAAAAAAAAATATCTCGGTTCATTGATGAATAATTTTCAGCAGTTGCTTGAATTGTAGTATTAACGATTGAAAAAATATCGTCTTCATTAAAGTGAATTCCTTCTTTTGCAATAACAAGTAAACATTCTTTTATTATTGATCGTATCACAGAGCTAAACTCAGTAGCGATTAATGCACCATTATTTACTTGGTGTATTGCAGTTAATGGGTTTATTACAGTATTAATCAATAATTTAAGCAGCATTTTTTCATTTATATTTTGATGCCAGTAGCAATGACCAAGTGCATTTTCAAAAGAGAACACCAGCTCCTTTAAGGCATTTACACCTTGATTAAAAGAGCCAAAAAATGTATCACCATGACCTGTTTGTGTGATATCAAAGGGGGCATTGAGGAGTGATGCATTTCCTGTGATCGCACAAATAATGGGGTTTTGAGGGAATAGTTTTTCAACCTCCTCAGCGCAGCCCATTCCATTGTGCATTAAAATAATAATTTGTTTATTTGTGATAGATTGCTGGTGTTGTTTAAGCGCAGTGATCACTTGTGGCGCTTTTACACAAACGATAATTGGATCAATGTGACTGATTAATTTTTCACTGGTTTGGATGTTAAAACACAATGAGGTATTATCAGACGTGGTTAACAATAGTTTATGACAAAATCGTTTTTGCTGTGTGATTAAACATGCCTGCTGTCCCGTTCGCAGAAAATGCGCGGCATATAAACAACCCATCGCTCCAGCTCCGATAATTTGCAACATCATAAACCTTTTTTGTAAATTAGAATGCATGATATTATAGCTCGAAGAGGGGTACTTTGTTAAATTAAATTACCCTGAGTTCGGGTAAAGTAATGCTTTTACTTATAATTTATATCGTCTGTACTGAAGTGATTAATCTCATCATTGTAATATTGACGTGACAATCGCGGGCTATAGTGGGAAGCTTTACACAGCTAATCACGTTTTCAGTAGCTTTTCACTTAAATTGACTCATTTGACTGTGTGATACTTATTCGTTAACTTATTGTAATTTATATAAAAACCAAAGGAAAACAGCATGCCATCATTTGATATTGTTTCAGAAATTGATTTGTTTGAATTAAAAAATTCCGTCGACAATGGATCTCGCGAATTAAGTACTCGCTTTGATTTTCGGGGTGTTGAAGCCAGCATTTCTTATGAAAAAGATTTTGCAAAACTTACCGCCGAGCATGATACACAACTGAGACAACTTGCCGATATTTTGCGGACAAACCTTGTTAAACGCGGTGTAGAGGCCAGTACAATGGCACTAGATCCGCCAACTTATAACGGGAAAAAATGTGCGCAAGTCGTTAAATTTAAAGAGGGTGTTGATAAAGAAACGGCTAAAAAATTAGTGAAACTCATTAAAGCTGAAAAAATAAAAGTACAAGTTGCCATTCAAGGAGAACAATTGCGTGTGACAGGTAAAAAACGTGATGATCTACAGGCTGTCATGGCCTTCGTAAAACGGCTCGAGCTAGGCCAACCTTTCCAGTTTAATAATTTTCGAGATTAATAACAAAAGCCAAATAATGGTGTATTTGGGAAATCGTCATTAAAATTAAAGGTGATGTATCTATTATTATTTAATGTACCCGTGATGCTTCAAAATGCAACGTCAGATCGGCAAATAGTGCTAAGTTACTCGACATAAAATTGCCCTCTCGATGATTAGCTATACCCATGTGACGCAAAAGTGCCAATTCAGCAAGGGAAATAGTATCAAGGTGCTAGGCATAAAATTGAAGTATATACACATCACACTTGAGTAATTCATGTTCAAGGCGCAATGCTCCGTTCGGTAGGGTTAAAAAAAACTTTAACCCTTTATTGTTATTCACTTTTTGAGTATTGCAACGCAAAAGATGATTTACTCAGTTATCCTGAAACCTGCATCTTCAGGTGTGATGGGTATAGTTATTCTAAATAGAGATTTTATAACAACGCAGGTTTGTACTAGTTGCCTTGCCCTGCGAGGCACAAATTCGAAAACCAAGACTGCGTTACAATAATCAAAAAGTGAATAACAATTACCTAATATTGTGCCTTGTTATGATCATCGAGCTTGAGCCTGACAAAGCATTTTTACGTCACATGGGTATACGTTAATCACCAAAGGTCAAATTAAAATAAAGACTTTAATACTTGACGAGTAGTTATAAGTCGACATTTTATAACTTTGTTGGTTGGAACAAGTCGCTATACCCTACAAGGAATAACAACTTGCACTAATCTAGCGAGTTATATAATCTCGACATGACGCGACAATTATACAAATAAAAACAAATATCTTTTTATTTTACTGCTTAAAATAACTTACTTGTTATTTTTGTAAATGGAACAATTATTTACATCAATTTTACCCTTGAGTTAAGCTATTTTTACTGCGTTAAATTTCGGTGCATACTTAATGGGTATATACCTCGGTACAATTTGCCTATCTGACATTCCATCTTGAAGCACCATGGGGACAATAATGCACTATTTATGGCTGCCCCCTATTGTTGACTTAATATATCATTAGATTAAAATCTCATTTATTCAAAACACAGTGCGCTAGAGTGATATTAATGCGCGAAAAAAATAGTTTTTCACTATATTTATACTTTGCAAATTACATCATTGCAGGTATACTTTTGACAATTTTTTTACAGAGTATTTATAATCTAACGAGATAAAAATGAAGGTTTTTGAAGTAAAACATCCACTTATTCAACATAAATTAGGTTTAATGCGGAAAAATGATGTTAGCACAAAACATTTTCGTGAATTGGCTTGTGAAGTGTCAAGTTTATTAACCTATGAAGCAACTAAAGATCTTGAACTTGAGAACATAACAATTGAAGGTTGGAATGCTCAAATAGAAACTCAGCAAATAAAAGGTAAAAAAGCGACGATAGTACCAATTTTACGTGCTGGAATTGGTATGCTCGATGGAGTGCTTTTACATATGCCAAATGCTAAAATAAGTGTTGTCGGCGTTTATCGCGATGAAGTAACACTCAAGCCTGTTGCTTACTTTTCAAAATTAGTAACTAACATTGATAAACGGTTAACACTTGTTGTCGATCCAATGCTTGCAACAGGCGGTTCAATGATTTCAACGATTGATCTGCTAAAAAACAGTGGTGCAACAAACATAAGAGTACTTATTTTGGTGGCTGCACCTGAAGGGATCAAAGCACTCGAGAAAACGCATCCAGATATTGAAGTTTATGTCGCTTCTATTGATAGTCACCTCAATGAAAATGGCTATATAATCCCAGGTCTAGGGGATGCGGGTGATAAAATATTCGGTACAAGATAACAACACCTATTTAATAGAGGGAAATAGCTATGCTATTTATCTGATAGCAATTTTACATTTTACACCTCGCAGCAAAGATCGATTTCCCTCGCATACTTTGTTTTTTGAAGTGGCTTTGTATTATTCACGAATTAATGTGGGTCACTTATAGGTAAAAATTTATTTTAATTTATATTGAGTTTGTTCATGAAAGTGTCTGATTTTTCATTTCATTTACCTGAATCTTTAATTGCACGCTACCCTATACCCGATCGCAGTGCAAGTCGTTTACTTTATCTCAATGGAGATAGCGGTAAACTTACTCATTTAAATTTCAAACATATCATTGATCTTATCGATAAAAATGATCTGCTTGTTTTAAATGATACGCGCGTTATACCTGCGCGACTCTTTGGATACAAAGCAACAGGTGGAAAAATTGAAGTGCTCGTTGAGAGAGTACTTGATGATAAAAGTTTTTTAGCACATATTCGCAGTTCAAAATCACCAAAACCAGGCTGTAAATTACACCTAGAAAACAGTGTTGATGCGGTAATGGTAGCACGGCAAGGATCATTATTTGTTATTCATATTGATGATAAGAGAACGGTACTTGAAGTACTCGAAGATATTGGACATATGCCATTACCACCCTATATTGATCGCCCTGATGACGATTCAGATAAAGAGCGTTATCAAACAGTTTATAATAAGCACCCTGGGGCAGTTGCAGCACCAACAGCAGGTTTACATTTTGATGAGCCCTTACTTTCGAGCTTGAAAGCTAAAGGTGTTGATTTCGCCTTTGTAACATTACATGTTGGTGCAGGTACTTTTCAAGCCGTAAAAGTAAATAATATTCATGACCACCATATGCACAGTGAATTGACACAAGTGAATCGAGAGGTTATTGATAAAATAAATGCCACTAAAGCACGGGGTGGTAGGGTGATTGCGGTTGGAACAACGTCAGTAAGATCTATTGAAAGTATGGCAAAAGCATCTAAAAATAAAGACAATACGCTTTGCCCTTATTTTGAAGAAACAGATATATTTATTTATCCTGGTTATCAATTTGAACTAATAGATGCAATGATAACTAATTTTCATTTATCGAGATCTACATTATTAATGCTAGTCAGTGCCTTTTCTGGAAAAGAAAACATTGATACAGCTTATCAAATTGCAATACAAGAAAAGTATCGTTTCTTTAGTTATGGTGATGCGATGTTTTTAACAGCACAACATAAAAAATAAATCTTTATCTTTTCCCTTGCAAATAACATGGGCATATCCCCACGCAACTTCAAGTTGAAAAGTCAACAAAGCAATTGTGCGAAGATGCTAGGCATAAATTGAAGTATATACACATCACCTGAAGATACTCTTTTCAGGACATCTGAGTGATTCATGTTCAAGACGCAATGCTCCCTTCGGTAGGGTTTAAAAAAAGACTTTAACCTTTATTGTTATTCACTTTTTTAGTATTGCAACGCAAAATATGATTTATTCAGTTGTCCCCAAAGGACGAGTTTTAAAGGTGTTATTTATTTTGGCAAGGAAATAACCATTCTGTTCAATCAATGCCTAGCCTCTAAGCTTTTAAATTCTCACTGAAACCTGCATCTTCATGTGTGATGGGTATATATAAAAATGACAAGCATTATCATCGGATTGTCCGAGGATAAGGAAAATATGAAAATATGAAAATGCAATATGAATTATTAAAAACACAAGGCCGCGCAAGGCGAGGGCGTTTAACTTTTAAACGGGGTAGTGTTGAAACACCTGCTTTTATGCCAGTAGGTACTTACGGAACAGTTAAAGCAATGACGCCAGAGGAAGTTCAGGCAACAGGCGCTGAAATACTGCTTGGTAATACATTTCATCTTTGGTTACGCCCTGGGCATAAAATCATTAAAAAGCATGGTGATTTACATGATTTTATGCATTGGCAAGGTCCTATTTTAACGGATTCTGGTGGCTTTCAAGTATTTAGTTTAGGAAAAATGCGTAAAATAAAAGAAGAAGGTGTTCATTTTAGTAGCCCAGTTAATGGTGAAAAAGTGTTTCTTTCACCTGAAATTTCAATGGATATACAAAAAGATCTTGGCGCTGATATTGCCATGATTTTTGATGAGTGTACGCCTTATCCCGCAACAGAAACTGAAACCGATATTTCGATGAAACTGTCACTCCGTTGGGCACAACGAAGTCGTAACCAATTTGATAAACTTGAAAATAACAATGCTCTATTTGGTATTATCCAAGGGGGTGTTTATGAACATCTTCGCACCCAATCATTAAAAGGTTTAGTGGATATTGGTTTTGATGGTTATGCCGTTGGCGGTCTAGCAGTTGGCGAGCCAAAAGAAGATATGTACCGTATTTTGGAATACATTGTACCTAAAATACCACGAGACAAGCCTCGTTATTTAATGGGCGTGGGCAAACCTGAAGATTTAGTCGAAGGCGTTCGGCGTGGAATTGACATGTTTGATTGTGTCATGCCAACGCGTAATGCACGTAACGGTCATTTATTTACTACTGATGGCGTTGTAAAAATCCGTAATGCGAAATACCGTGCAGATACATCATCTCTTGATGCACAATGCGATTGCTACACCTGTCAAAATTATACGCGGGCGTATCTTTATCACCTTGATAAATGTCAAGAAATTTTAGGATGTCGTTTAAATACCATTCATAACTTACATTATTATCAATTATTGATGAAAAATTTGCGTGATGCATTAGATACAGGTACATTAGAGACCTTTGTTGACTTATTTTATAATCGAATTGGTAAAGAAAAACCAGAAATAAAAGAGTAGTCTTCTATTACCTATATATAAACCAATGAAAAGCAAAGAAAAAATTTAGTTTATTACACTTAAGGAACAAAAAATGAGTTTATTTATTTCACAAGCACAAGCCGCAACAGAGCATGCAAAGGGCGGTAGTCCCTTTCAATTAATCTTTATGGTGGTGATTTTTGCTGCAATTTTCTACTTTATGATTTATCGCCCACAAGCTAAACGCACAAAAGATCATAAAAATCTCATGAGTAGCATCGGCAAAGGTGATGAAGTATTAACACAAGGTGGTTTAATCGGCAGAGTGACTAAATACACAGAAGAAAACGATTATGTTCAGATAGAACTTAATGAAAATAATGTGATTGTTATTAAAAAAGATTTCATTACAGCGGTTTTGCCTAAAGGCACACTTAAGTCTATTTAAGTCATTCGCGAATCAATCTATGACACTTTAATATGAATTCTCAGAGTAAGATACAACGTAAGATAAACGAAATGTCCTTTTCGATTGTTACACAGTTGTCTGGTTTTCTTTTTGTGAGTATCATGGGAAGACAAACAAACTATATTAGTTTGCTTTTCGCACGGCGATGCGTATAGAAAGTAAAAGTATCGTCGTCATTTGCAACGTTTCAAACTGTGATTATTCATTTAAATTAATTAATAGCTTGAATAGTTGTTAATTTTTAGCCTTTTAAGGATAAAGTATTGTGCTAAATAAATTCCCAATGTGGAAATACCTCGCGTTAGGCTTTGTGGTTTTAATTTGCTTTTTGTATGCATCACCTAATTTATTTGGTGATGATCCAGCTGTTCAAATTTCTGCAACACGAGGCGCTAAACTTGAAATAACAACCCTTAAAAAAGTGCAATACCTACTCAGTAATGCAAAGATAAAGCCTATAAAAGAGACATTAGAACACGGGCAAATACTAATCCGTTTTAAAACGGGTCATGATCAGCTGATAGGGCGCGATCTTATTTCTGAGGCTCTTGGCGACTCTTTTATTGTTGCATTAAATCTTGCACCTGCGACGCCTTCCTGGTTGACCGACATTGGCGGAACGCCACTTAATTTAGGCCTTGATTTGCGTGGTGGTGTTCATTTTTTGATGGAAGTGGATATGTCCGAGGCAATAAAGAAAGCCCAACAGGAAATGTTGCAAGATTTACGTTTAAGTTTGCGCGAACAAAAAATACGTTTTCGGGGTATTAGTCAAAGTAAAGAAAATGGATCAATAGCGTTGCGTTTTGCCGATGAAGGGACACTTCAAAAAGCCCTTAAATTTTTAAAGCCTATTAATCGTGGCTATCAATTTACAGAGCAGAAAACAGGTGACGTGTATAACCTCAACGTGGCAATGACAACGGCAAAAATACAATCAACCAAAGAAGATGCTTTGCAACAAAATTTAACTATTTTACGCAATCGTGTCAATGAGCTTGGTGTTGCAGAGCCCTTAGTACAACGTCAAGGTTCAGATCGTATTGTAATAGAACTACCTGGTGTTCAAGATACAGCGCGCGCTAAAGAAATTTTAGGAGCAACTGCGACACTTGAATTTCATGCTGTAGATACAAGTACTGAAATGAATGATGCTGTGGCAGGTCGTCTACCTCCGTCTTCAATCGTCTATAAAAAGCGTAATGGGCAACCCGTTGTTATCAAAAAACAAGTTATTTTAACGGGGAATCATATTGTTAATGCACAGGCGAGAGCTGATGAGTTTGGGCAACCTGAAGTAAATATTTCTCTGGACTCTAAGGGTGGCAGTAAAATGTCTCGGTTTACTAAAGATAATATTGGTAAACCAATGGCAACACTGTTTATCGAGTACTTACCAACGAATAAGAAGAACAAAGCTGGTAAATTGGTCATGAAAAAGCATGAGGTAATTGCTAATGTTGCCACTATTCAAGCACAACTTGGTCGTAGCTTTCGTATTACTGGGCTGAGTAATAACTCTGAAGCACATAATTTAGCATTATTATTACGTGCAGGTGCCTTGACTGCACCTATTCAAATTGTTGAAGAACGAACAATTGGACCAAGCCTCGGTAAGCAAAATATAATAAATGGTATTCATGCAATGCTGTATGGTTTGCTTGCTGTTACCTTATTTATGGTTATTTATTATCGTAAATTTGGCTTGATTGCAATTGCTGCATTACTGTTTAACATCGTAATGATTATTGCTGTAATGTCAATGATCCCAGGGGCGACACTTACCCTGCCTGGTATTGCAGGTATCGTGCTAACAGTTGGTATGGCAGTTGATGCAAACGTCTTGATTTTTGAACGGATAAGAGAAGAGTTGAATTCAGGAAGAAGTGTTCAAAAATCAATTCATGAAGGTTATGCGAATGCGTTTTCTACTATCGCCGATTCAAATATAACCACATTAATCACTGCAATCATTCTTTTTGCAGTTGGCACTGGACCGGTGAAAGGCTTTGCTGTGACGCTAATCATTGGTATTGCGACATCAATGTATACATCCATTTTTGGCACGCGTGCGATTGTTAATGCACTCTGGGGTGGACGTAATGATATTAAGAAAATATCTATTTAACCGAAGGATAAATTATGCTCGAATTATTTAAAGCGAAAGAACCGCTTCGCTTTATGAAATTTTCAAGATCTGCAATGGTACTTTCTATATTATTAGTTGGTGCTTCGCTTGTGACGTTAGGCATCAATAAACTTAATTGGGGTCTAGATTTTACGGGGGGGACAGTGATTGAAGTTGCTTTTGAACAGGTTGCGAATTTACCTAAGGTGCGAAATGTTCTTGAAAAATCACACTATTTTGGTGCTATTGTCCAATATTTTGGTAATTCTCGATCCGTGATGGTGCGCGTACCGCCAATTAAAGGGCTAAAAGGTGAAGTGCTAGGCGCTCAAATCGTTCATACTTTGCAAGCGGCAAATATTGGTAAACTAAGCATGCGGCGGGTCGAATTTGTTGGTCCGAATGTTGGTAAAGAATTAGCGATAGATGGGGGACTTGCTATTGTAATTTCCCTTTTTTGTATAATGCTTTATGTCAGCATTCGCTTTGAATGGCGATTAGCATTAGGCGCTGTATTGGCATTAGCACACGATGTTATTATTACGTTAGGTGTATTTTCATTCTTTCATTTAGAATTCGATCTCACTGTACTTGCGGCAGTGCTTGCAGTAATCGGTTATTCTTTAAATGATACCATCGTTGTGTTTGACAGGATCCGTGAAAACTTTAGGCGTATGTCAAATTCTACTACTGTTGGTATCGTCGATATGTCATTGACTCAAACGCTTACGCGAACGACGATAACATCTGGATTAACTTCGTTTGTGTTAATTGCCTTATTTGTTGTTGGGGGACCTGTTATTCATGGGTTTTCGACAGCATTATTAATTGGTATTTTTGTTGGGACGTATTCATCAATCTATGTTGCGAGCGCACTAGCCGTTCGATTTGGTCTTTCAAGAGAAGATATGATACCAAAAGTAGTTGAAAAAGAAGGCGCAGATCAAGAATCTTTAATGTGATAATGTAATAAAAAACTGCTTGTGCTATTTTCTAGATTGAAGACACATTCGATTAAAAAGTATACATACCTTACTATACTTATTTGACGTAAAGAGATAATGCTCTGCTTTATCTGGGACGGCAGACTAAGACGTTAACTCGATGATCAGAAGAGAAAGCGCAACATGTGACGTTTCAAGCATTGCATTTTTAATAATAAACCGCTTTCGGGCACCAACGTCAACTACCACCCATTGGCCTTTACGTTAGTGTATAATCGATTTACTGCTATTGGCTTATTACTCTCGTATGAAAGGGTTTTAAATGAATTACCACTTTTCTAAATTATTTATGATTATTGCTTGTTTTTGTCTTAGTGCGTGCTCCTTTTTGAAAAATTCAGCGCCTTCAAATGAAGAATTTAAAATATTTCCTATGGCAACTGCCGTTCAGGTGGATCAACAAGATGAAAATAAGCTTTTACTCATAACTCAACTGATCTTATTACATAAGAAATTAACACCGAGGCAAAAAGCAAGACTCTTTTATGAGCGCGGGTTGATATATGATAAAATAGGTTTAAATGAGTACAGTCACTTTAATATTCTACAATCGCTCAAGTTAGATCCTAGTTACGCACCATCTTATAATATGCTAGGTTTATATTTATTACAAAACCATTCTTATGAAGGCGCTTTTGAAGCCTTTGATTCAGCAATTGAACTTGATAAGCACATGACGTTAAGTTATCTATACAGTGCTGTCGGTTTGTTAGCAATCGGACGTAATGATCTTGCAAAATCAGCGATTGAAAAGTTTTATCAAGCAGATGAACAAGAGCCTTACGATATTCTTTGGCGTTTTATTATCAACAGTAACGTCGATCCGAAAAGTGCACTGAAGAATTTAAAATCAGAAAAAAATGAAAAAGATAACCCACTTTTTATTTGGAAAATTATTGATTATTTCGCCGGCAGGATCTCGCAGAAAGATTTAATTAATTTAAGCTCAAAAGGTATAATCACTAATAAACATTACGCAGAGCGGTTGTGTGAACTCTATTTTTACCTAGCAACATGGGAAAGAGAGCATGGTAATCGTGATAAAGCTATTTATTACTACAAATTAAGCATAGCAACTAATGTGCGTGATTTTATTGAATTTAAATATTCTTATTTTGCACTTGCATCAATTCAACAAGAATTGATGGCTGAAGATAAAAAAAAAGTAAGTATTACCACTGCCATATTAAGCAAGCTAAGTAACATAAATTTGGATAAGTAATACCGATGTTATTTTATAGACAAAAAAATTATTACAGCAAAGGGCAATAGCGCGCTGATATTAATAATCTAATGTATCAAGATAATGCTCTGCATCAAGTGCCGCCATACAGCCAGATCCCGCTGATGTGATGGCTTGTCGATAAATATTATCACTTACATCACCCGCCGCAAAAACACCTTCAATGCTTGTTTGTGTTACATTGCCCTTGCTACCTGATTGTATCTCCAAGTATCCTCCAGCCATGGCTAATTGATCTTTGAAAATACCAGTATTTGGTGTATGTCCAATCGCAATAAATACCCCCGCGACGTCAATCACTTCTGTATTATTTGAAAGTGTATCTTTTATGCACAGTGATGTAACACCTTGCTCATCTCCTAGCACTTCTTTTAATTCGCGATCTGTACACAAAATGATGTTATTGTGCTTCACTTTCTGATTTAGGCGATCTAATAAAATCTTATCGGCTCTAAACTCTTTACGCCGGTGAATTAAATACACTTCACTTGCGATGTTAGATAAGTAAAGTGCTTCTTCAACCGCAGTATTGCCACCGCCAACAACCGCTACTTTTTTATTACGATAAAAGAAGCCATCACAAGTTGCACAAGCCGAAACACCTCGACCTTTAAATGCTTCTTCAGAATCTAAACCTATATAACGCGCAGATGCACCTGTGGCAATAATTAATGCATCACAAGTGTAGATATTTTCCCCTTTAAGGGTAAAAGGCCGCTTTGAAAGATCAGCTTCATGAATGTGATCTATAATAATTTCAGCGTCTAAACGGGTAACGTGTGATTTGATTTCTTCCATTAAACGAGGACCTGTCAAATCTTTCCTGCCTCCTGGCCAATTTTCAACATCTGTTGTTGTTGTAAGTTGACCTCCTTGAACAATGCCTGTTAATACTACAGGTTTTAAATTGGCGCGTGCAGCATAGATTGCTGCGGTGTAGCCAGCGGGGCCTGATCCAAGAATAATTAATTTATAATGAGTAGTGTCATCCATAGAAATAGCCTTTTAATTGAACAGTGAATAATTACATTCAATACAAATATTACGCAAAAATGCTTTGTGATATCTTAATCATAAAGCATTTAGAATAAATCACTTTATTTTATGCTTCGTATCCATGCATAATGCCTTGTAGATAAGGTAAAACATTCGAACGATTAACGGAGTTAATCGATATTCGTTTTAACCATAGCACTTTTAGCCTCACTCGTTGAGAACGTTCCTCCCGCTTGGCTTGCTGATTTAATAATAACAGAGCGATTTTTCGCAGGGACAATTTTAATTTCTGCTTCTAGATCAAGCGGAGAGCTCACGGTTTTAATCATTGCAGAGGTTGCCGCCGATTTTGCTGAGCTAATAGTGCCAACTTTCTTGTTACTTTGCACAATGCTTAGATTAAGCTCTTCATCGTCATCAGATTTACTTTCAATAACTTCTGCTGAAGGAATTGTCTCTGGAAGAATTTTCTCTGCAATATCAACCGGTTGCTTAACAATACTTTGTTGAAGTGTTTCTGAATTTAAATTCTTATTTTGTGAATGTATTTTTGATATTTCAAGGGCAATACTTGGTAGTTTAAATTGATTTTTTTCAATGATCCCCTGTGGTTGATCCTCAGTTTCCGCTGATTCTAAGATCATAGGATCCTTAAAATCACTCGAGTTTTTTCGATCTATCTGTTGAGATGTATTCATATGACGTGGATAACGAGATGACTTTCGTGCAGGAAGAGGAACAGGCGTATGTATCCCTGCATCTTCTATTTCACCAATCGATATCAAAGCGTCATCAGTATGTATATGAGATCCTTTTTCTTTTATCTTTTCTTTTGTCTCTTTAATATGTTTTGATGTTTTTTTTGTGTTTGGTTTTCTTGTGTTTTCCTTATTATTTGCAACGCTATCAGACTCTTCTGTAACTAAAATTTGTTGCTTATTTTCGATAACTTCGGGTGTTTTTTGTATCGTGTCACATTGAACGCGCACATTTTTTTGCATATTTCTACGCTTACGCCGATCGGCAACTACCTCATTATTCTCTAATTTTTTTGAAAATGAGTTGCTTTGTTGTCGTTTAATATTTTCATTTGTTGTACTATTTTTAGAATTATTTTTAGGATTGTTACGTCTAGGCTTGCGTTGTTTACACGGATCATCAACCGCTTTCTTCGATAAATTAGTCTGACTACTACTTACATCACTTTGTTTTTCTTCAACAGGTTTTTCCTTTGTATCTGGCGTGCTTATAGGTGTCTTTTGATCATCATCACCAAAGAAATTAAACAGCTTTTTAAAAATCGACTGATTGTTTTTTTTATTTTTTTTAGCAATGGCTTCGCTTTCAATATTATTTTTTAAATCATCTTTTTTAGGGGCAGAGTATCCACTTATTGCAGGGTTTTCTTCATTTTTTTGATCATCTTTGACATGGTTAGGGATATAAACCATATGTTGCTTTTCTAAAGCATCATAATTAATCACTTCTTTACCATTTTTTCTCGTACGTTTCACTTCAAACTGTGGCGTTAATAAGTTTGCGTTGGGAATGATATAAATTTCACATTTTTGTCGTTGTTCAATTTTAGCCACTGAACTACGTTTTTCATTGAGTAAGTAGGCAGCAACAACAACAGGAACAGTTGCTTGAATCTGAGCAGTATCTTCTTTTAATGCTTCTTCTTCGATAAGCCGTAAAATAGCTAAAGCAATAGACTCATTGTCACGAATTGTGCCTTGTCCATAACAACGAGGGCAAACTCTTGATGCAGATTCACCTAATGAGGGACGAATACGCTGGCGTGACATTTCCATTAAACCAAAACGTGATAAACGACCGAGTTGAATACGCGCTCTATCTTGATGCGTTGATTCACGCATACGAGTTTCTACTTCATGTTGATGATAAGTAGACGTCATATCGATAAAATCGATAACGACTAAGCCACCTAAATCCCTCAAGCGAAGTTGACGAGCAATTTCTTCTGCCGCCTCAAGGTTGGTATTAAATGCCGTTTCTTCAATATCACCACCGCGTGTCGCGCGGGCTGAGTTGATATCAATTGAGGTTAATGCCTCCGTTGGGTCAATAACAATTGAACCACCCGATGGAAGACGAACTTCACGTTGAAAAGCTGACTCTATTTGAGTTTCTACTTGATAATAAGTTAATAATGGTATTTCACCTTCATAAAGCTTTAAACGATTTACAAAATCGGGTCGCACCATTTCGATGTGTTGTTTTGCACTTTCAAATGTTTTAATATTATCAATAACGATCTCGCTAATATCAAGACGCAAATAGTCTCGAATTGCACGCACAATGACATTACTTTCACGGTGAATCAAAAAAGGTGCGGTTTTTTGTTTTGCTGCTTCATCAATCGCGCGCCAGTGATTTATGAGTACATTAAGGTCCCATTTTAACTTGTCTGCTGATTTTCCAACACCTGCTGTGCGTACAATTAGCCCCATACCAGCAGGCAGTTTAAGATGACTAAGTGCTTCTTTTAATTGTGTGCGCTCATCGCCTTCGATACGACGAGAAATGCCACCTGCGCGTGGGTTGTTAGGCATTAAGACTAGATAACTGCCAGCAAGGCTAATAAAAGTTGTTAGTGCAGCTCCTTTGTTGCCTCGCTCTTCTTTATCAATTTGTACGACAACTTCTTGCCCTTCTTTAATAATATTCTTGATATTAGGGCGACCTTTAAACGTATATCCATTAGGGAAATATGTACGTGCTATCTCTTTTAGAGGTAAGAAACCATGCCGCTCAGCACCATAATCAATAAACGCGGCTTCTAAACTTGCCTCAACGCGCGTTATTTTACCTTTATAAATATTTGCTTTTTTTTGTTCATGCCCAGGACTTTCTATATCTAGATCATATAATTGTTGACCATCCACAAGGGCAACACGTAACTCTTCTGATTGAGTCGCATTAATTAACATTCTTTTCATTTTTTTTAACTCTATATTTTGTATCTTCACTCGCTATATATAGAGCCAGTAAAGTATAATTTTTAATTGATGGTCAGCACTTATTTTTCTGAATGCGTTATTCACTTGACCTCGTGTCTGGTTATTTAGTCTCTCGACTGGATCTACGGAGGGGCAATTTAAAGTGAAATTAACGCTAGCTAATAAAGTATTATCACCTTTAAATTTTAACGTCATCAAGGCTTGACTTTATTTTTAAGTGACAACTAAAGGATTGATTTTATTTTTAAGTGGCGACTAGTGGCGACTATAATAAGCTTTATTTTATTTTTGATAGTTAATCACTTCTCTCGTAATTATCGCATTATTTATTGTAAAATTGCAATATAAATATTTAGAGGATAATATTTAGATTCGTGATACACTTATCGAAATTTAAATATCCCTAACAGTTATTTTTAGTGATTTACTATTCTGCTATTGTAGCGTTTGCTTGAATACCAATACAAGATAAATTTTATGGCTAAGATCCCTGCATAATTTATCGATCTTAGCTTGCATGTTGATGGAGATAGATAAGATACGAACACAAGTTGAGCGCTTATTAATATGTCAGAAATTAACCATACAGTACGTTATATCCAAGTAACTCCAGACAATACCCTACAGCGGATCGATAATTTTTTACGGTTACATTTAAAAGGTGTACCAAAAAGTCATATATATCGCATCATTCGTAAAGGCGAAGTACGTGTCAATAAAAAACGCATAAAGCCTGATCACAAGATCCAACTAGCCGATATTGTGCGTATTCCACCCGTTCGTGTTGCAAAAGAAAAAACATTACCATCGCCTAAATTAAATAAAATCGCAGCATTAGCATCGCAAATCATTTATGAAGATGATACGCTGGTCATATTAAACAAACCCTCTGGATTAGCTGTTCACGGTGGAAGCGGTCAGGATTTCGGAGTCATTGAAGCTTTACGTTCACTACGACCTCATTCGCAATTTTTAGCCTTGGTGCATCGCCTAGATAAAGCGACTTCTGGCTGTTTATTAATTGCTAAAAAACGTAGCATGCTACGTACATTACATGAGCAGTTACGCAATAAAACCATGAATAAACAATATTTAGCACTAGTGAAAGGATATTGGGATAAAAAATGGCGGACAATCAGCGAGCCGCTATTGAAAAACGCCCAAAATTCAATTGTAAAAGTAAGCTCTGAAGGCAAAACCGCTGAAACCCGATTTAAAATAATACAACGCTATCAAGAGGCAACATTAATTGAGGCAATGCCTGTCACGGGGCGCACTCATCAAATCAGAGTACATACTGCCTACAAAGGTGCTAATATTGCTGGCGATGATCGCTATGGTGATGATAAATTTACATCCTTCATGAAAACATTGGGTCTTAACCGCTTGTTTTTACATGCTGCGCACATTACTTTTTATCACCCAGGACTTGCAAAGCGAACAACTATCAGCGCACCTTTATGTCCACAATTAGCTACCTTATTAGATAAATTACAACCTAGCTAACATTTGACAAGGTATAATTACGTCACATAGCGATACAATCGGGGGGATACATTCGAGCCAATGATGGGGCAATCATAAATTTACATAATGCGTTGACCGGGCTTTGCGCCACTGTCAGGATGTAAAATGTGAATTTCAGACCCTTCACTACCTGTAGCTAATATCATGCCTTGTGACAACCCAAATTTCATTTTACGTGGCGCGATGTTTGCTACCATCACGGTGAGCTTACCTTCGAGATCTTCTGGATGATAAGCCGATTTAATCCCCGCAAAGACAGTGCGAGTTCCCCCCCCTAAGTCTAACGTAAGTTTTAACAACTTATTTGCTTTAGGTACTGATTCGGCTTTAGTAATTAAGACAACACGCAAATCGACTTTAGCAAATGTATCAAAATCAATCTCTGAACAAAGAGGCTCTTTATCAAGCTCACATGTTAGTGAATTAAATTTATCGCCTACTTTTACGGTTTTTATTGATTTATCCGCCACGATGTTATCTTTTGAAGCTTCAATCATTGCTTCAACGTGTTTAGGATCAATACGCGAAAACAGCACTTTAAATTGATTGATTTGATGCGCTAAAAGGGGGGTTTTAATGCTGTCCCAGTTTAACGTTTCATTTAAAAATGCTTCACTTCGGGCGGCTAATTTTGGCATGACAGCTTTTAAATAAGTAATTAATACGCGAAATAAATTAATGCCCATTGAACAAATTTCTTGCACTTCAACTTTTTTGTCTTGCTGTTTAGCCATTACCCAAGGTGCTTTTTCATCTATGTATTTGTTCGCATTATCAGCAAGTGCCATTATTTCTCTGATCGCACGCGCAAATTCACGTTGGTCAAATAAGGTGGCTATGCTTTTCCCCTTATCAATAAATGACTGATATAAATCGGGAGCAACGAGCCTATCAGAAAGTTCACCTTGATATTTTTTGTTAATGAAACCTGCGCTGCGAGAAGCAATGTTAACTAATTTATTAACAACATCGGTATTAACGCGTTGTGTAAAGTCATCTAAATTAAGATCTAAATCATCAATTTTACTGGTAAGTTTTGCCGCATAATAATAACGTAAACATTCAGGATCTAAATGTTCTAAATAGGTACTGGCTTTGATAAAGGTCCCTTTAGATTTAGACATTTTTAAACCATTAACGGTGACATAACCATGTACATAGACAGCTGTGGGCTTTCGGTAATTTGCTCCCTCTAATACTGCGGGCCAAAATAAACTATGAAAGTTAATAATATCTTTACCAATAAAATGATAAAGTTCAGTGGTCGAATTTTTTTTCCAGTATTCATCAAAATCTAAGTGGTCAGTTTTGTCACACAGATTTTTAAATGATCCCATGTAACCAATGGGTGCATCTAACCAAACATAGAAGAATTTACCAGGAGCATTCGGTATTTCAAATCCAAAATAAGGGGCATCCCGAGAGATATCCCATTGTTTTAAGCCAGAGATAAACCATTCGTTAATTTTATTTGCCATTTCAAGTTGTAGACTACCTGAGCGAGTCCATGTCTTTAGCATATCTTCAAATTGAGGTAAGTCGAAAAAATAATGTTCGCTATCTTTTATGATAGGTGTTGTTCCAGTAATCGTTGATGTGGCATTGATCAGGTCGATTGGGCTATATGTCGCACCACAGTGATCACAATTATCACCGTATTGATTATCTGCTTTACACGACGGGCAACCACCTTTAACAAAGCGATCCGGTAAAAACATTTCTTTTTCAGGATCAAATAATTGTGAAATTGTTCTGGTTTTTATATAACCTTTTCCGCGTAAGGCAAGATATATTTTTGATGAAAGTTCGTGGTTTTCTTTTGAATGTGTTGAGTGATAGTTATCAAAATTGATATCAAAGCCAGAGAAATCATGTTCGTGAGAACGTTTTATATCAGCAATCATTGTCTCAGGGCTAATGCCTAATTCATTGGCTTTAAGCATAATCGGTGTACCATGTGCGTCATCTGCACAAATAAAATGCACTGAATGACCACGCAAACGTTGAAAACGCACCCAAATATCAGCTTGAATATGCTCAAGCATGTGGCCTAAATGAATAGGACCATTGGCGTAGGGCAGGGCACAGGTAACAAGTATTTTACGATCATGGTTCACCATTCTATGGAGTTTCCTATATTAAATTGATTAAAAATTTCAAGCGATTAATTCTACCCAATTAAATGCTAAAATCCCACTATTAATCCAGTTAGATTTTGTTAAACTGTATAATTGGTATACCAATTATACTCACTGCATTATGTTTGTTATTAATTGCTACCATGGATAAATACGTTTATTTAAAATAGTAATGATTATAATTGATGATCACCAACATAAAAGGCTTCGGAATGTCTACGACAAAAAATAGATCAAATAATGTGCTTGCATGCCTCAAAGAGATTGACAGCAAAAAGGTGCTTGAACAATTAATTGCACAAAATCGCATTAATATTGATGAAGATCAAGGAATTATTACATTAAACTTGCCTTTTTATGCGCCAAACTGGATTGCTAAATTACAAGTTGAATGTGATAAAAAATTAGAAGTTATTTTGGGAAAATCGGTGAAATGGGTATTTAATTATCACATTGCTGCCATGCAAGGCGAAGCAGGTAAAACAAACTTCGCGAAAATAAAAAACATTATCGTTGTGGCTTCAGGTAAAGGCGGTGTTGGAAAATCAACAGTGAGCGTCAATTTGGCGTTAGCATTATCAAAGAACGGGGCAAAAGTTGGCTTGCTTGATGCTGATATTTACGGGCCATCTATGCCTACAATGTTAGGTCAAAAAGGGGCTAGGCCAAGCAGTAATGATGGGAAATTAATGGAGCCTATTTTAGCTCATGGATTAGCTTGTAATAGTATCGGATTTTTAGTCAATGAAGATGACGCTATGATTTGGCGCGGCCCCATGGCCAGTAAAGCACTACAGCAAGTACTTAACGAAACCAACTGGCCTGAGCTGGATTATTTAATCGTTGATATGCCACCCGGCACAGGAGATATTCAGCTTACTATGTCACAAAGTGTAGCTGTTACTAGTGCTGTGATTGTTACAACACCACAAGATATTGCTTTAATTGATGCCAAAAAAGGCATTGCTATGTTCAATAAAGTGAATACTCATGTTGCTGGCATCATTGAAAATATGAGTATACATACATGTGAAAAATGCGGTCATCAAGAAACTATTTTTGGTACAGGTGGAGGGAAAAAATTAGCAGAGCAATTTGATATTCCCTATTTAGGCTCGCTTGCCTTAAATATTCATTATCGAGAAGATACTGATACAGGTATACCAACGGTGATTAAAAATAGCCAAGCATCGCTTGTTGCACCTTATTTAGTGCTTGCAGAAACCTTGTCAATAAATATTTATCGTGATTTACAGCCCGCCATTGAACAAATTCAAATCACACAATTGTAATAGAGACCTTAGCATGACAAAAATTAAATTTTGACACGACCAAAAAACATTATTAATTAAATTCAGTACTATTTTGAACGCGAACTTGAACTCGATCAAGATATCAGAAATTTCAATTCTGAATTTTTGCTCGATTTCTTTACCGATAAATAAGTAGGCGGTTTCTATTATAATGAAGGTTTATACCCATGTGACGTAAAAGTGCAAATTCAGCAAGGAAATAGTACCAAGGTGCTAGTTGCCTTGCCCTGCGGGGCACAAGTATTTTTGCGGCACTTGGGTATAAATGATGCAAAAGCATTGTGAGACGATAAATTAGATACAATCACCGAATCATTTTACGAATTAGAAAAAGTGACAGGTTTTAGTTAATGGTTAGCCTAGGGGCTGTTGATCTTTCAC
>JAGLDN010000489.1 GCA_023145575.1 Psychromonas sp. | reverse complement strand
GGAATTGATAAAGCAAATAGGTTACTAACAAAACTAATCAGTAAAACTTTTGGAATAAGTGGCGTAAATGCATGTAAACGTTCACCAACCCAATCTGTTGATGGTTTTTCAAGGGGAGCATTTTCAATTTGTACATAAAACAGCACAGGCTTTGTTGGGGACTTTTCATCTTCTCCTTTAAAAGTGCCTGATTCACAATTGCCCAAACTTAGCTCTGTTGCGCTATACACTGCTAATGCCCATTTATATTTACTGTTATCAATTCCTTTTAAATCAGGCTCTAATACATAAGGTAAATGGATTCGATCAAATAATGCGAATAAGTCTTCTAAATTATTGATACCATTTTCTTCACTCCATTGCTTGGCAAAATATTGAATATTGGCATTAAGCTCAAGTTTGGCAAGCACTTCTAAAGTGATGTTTTCTAAATGTTTCATACTGTCACACTCGCAATTTGTTGGGTTACTTGACTATTTTTTGTGGCGAGGGCCATTAATTGAGGATGATAAGTGACCATGAAAATAGTGCGTCCAAGTTCAGCTTCATTTTTGAGTGTTGTTACAAGTTTATTAATGCTCTCAATGTCTAATGACACATCGGGTCTATCTAACATGAGAATGGGTAACTCTCTTGCTAACTGCGTAACTAATGTAATGCGCTTAATGCTGCCCATACTAAATGGATCTGAATGAGCGTGACCAATTTTGGTTTCCAATCCATCAGAAAGCTTAGTAATAACGCTATCAAGTCCTAATTGTTGAGTGTAATGAATTGCTCGGGTGGTGTTCTCAGCATTAAAGCCGCATAAGTTATCCAAGATAGAGCCTGCAATAAGCTGACCTTTTGCAGGGCAATATGCAGAAGATGCACAAAGCGCAGAAAGAGAGGACTCGAGTCCATCTATCATGATATTGCCAGCGGGTAAATCATCAATCCCGGCAAGATTTGCAAGCATGTAACTATCGATATTTATGTGATCACTTTTAATTAATACAATATCACCCCGTGTAATATCAGCGTTTAATGTGTGCTCAGTTTGGTAGTGAGAGGCTGTCACATCGTTTAATGAAATATTTTTAAAGGTCTCTGGAATGGGGGAAGATAAATGATTAGACCCAAGCTGGTTAAGTGATTCTATAGAGGCTCTAGCAGCATGCATTGTGTTTAACTTGATTTGAATACCAACTAAAGCACTTAAAGGCGCAACAGCGCGCCCAGATAAAATAGAGCAAGCAGCAAGTCCACCAGATGTTAACTCTCCGCTTAATACCCATAAACTACCGATAATGACAAGAATGACAGATGTTGCTAATGCAGCAAGTTGAATGAATTCTTGTGTCATTGCGCTCTCCCTTTCTTCAATCGCTTTACTTGCATAACGTTGATGGTTTCGCTCTTTAAATTGCAGATAGATCCGAGACTCAACTGCTTGACGTTTAATGCCGTGTAAGGTGAGTATCAATAGTCTTAAAAAGGAACGATGCGCTAGCTCATCTTTTGCAGCTTGCTCACTTAAATTTTTTATTTTAAAAGAAGTAAATAACACCACCGCTAACGTAATTAGCCAAACAGTAATAGGAATAAGTACTAATTCACCGCCAATGTAAAAAACTAATGAGAGGAAAATAATAGCAAAAGGAAAATCGATAAAACCTGAAATTAATCCACCTGAATACCACTCTTTAACTTTTCCAACTGAATTTAATCCCTCTTGCACGCCACCAATGCCAACTGTTCGCAATTGTTGAGGCGAAGCTAAGTGTAATTTTTGTAAAAGAGTTTTATAAGTGGATTGCTCTGTATTGCTTGCCGCGGCGGCTAATAACCAAGCGCGCACAAATCGTAAAAAAGCTTCCATAGCAACAGCTAGAAAAGCACCCGAAATTAATAATGTTGCAGTTCCATAGCTATGGTTAGGTAGAATACGATCGTAAATTTGTAATACGGTTAAAGGAACTGCTAATGAGAGTATATTGATAAGCAATGAGGGGAGTAAGACACTCCTGATTAAAGGCGTTTTTTTCATTTTTATCCATGTAAATAAAATTTTAAATGATAGATAGTATAGACTCGTCTATTCAAGGATTAAATGCAATTGGTTAGTAACTAAAGTGGGAGATCCTTCAAAGAATATGTAACTTCAAAGGCTGTTGTGTTTGAAGATAAAAAGGCAGAAGATCAGCAAGCCATTCAGT
>JAGLDN010000488.1 GCA_023145575.1 Psychromonas sp. | reverse complement strand
TTGTCAATGCGTAATCGAGCTGCACAAATATTAAAACACCCAAAACATTTTGCGAGTGCAAATCGTTGATCTGGATTATTGATTAAATCGCCATTGCCATCAATCTTAAATTCTGGCGCTAATGCTGTAGGCGAAAAACGAGAAACATCTTCAGGTTTAACCGAGCCTTTTTTATTAGTTGCTAATGCGCCTGTTGATGCGACAGCCAATGCTGTTAATGGCACTGATTTTAAAAATTTTCTTCTATCCATAATTACCTCTGCCATGTCACGTTGCTGTTAAGATCTCGCTTAACGTTACTTTCATCTTCCGTTAACCCAATATAAAAAACATTAGGTTGCGTATTTTTCTCTGATTGAAGTACAACTGGATTTTTTGTCTTTAATAATTGTGCGACTTCACTGGTCTCATCATTAAGATCGCCAAACACACGCGCTGCACCCGTACAAGTTTCAACACAAGCAGGCAAAAGGCCAATTGACGTTCTGTGAATACAGAAGTTACATTTATCAACTGTTTTAGTTTCTGAATTGACAAAGCGAACGCCTTCATAAGGGCATGAATAAACACAAAGCTCACAATTAATACATAAACTAGCATCAACAACCACAATACCGTCTTCACCACGTTTAAAGGTTGCGCCCGTTGGACAGACTTCAGTACAGGTTGGTAATTCACATTGGTTACAAAGCAACGGTAAATTTAAAACGTATTCTTTACCATTTACGCTTCCACTTGCTTGTAATACGCTGGTTCTATTCTCATCTGGCAGATTGCCATTTTCAACGCCACAAGATACCACACAGGCTTTACAGCCATTACAGCGAGATAAATCAATGACCATTGCTAGGTGTTTTTTCTTTTTATCTTCTTTCAGTATTGAAGCAACCGCAGGAGCCGCACTTACAAACGAAATTGCAGTGCCTCCAACCATTAACTTTATTAAATCACGTCTTTTCATTTTACTCTCCATCAATAATGCTGATCATTATCAATAATTTTTAATATCTATTTGATTTTCTTATTCTGCTTTAGTTCTTCAACCCATTTATTATGGTGTTGCTTCGCCCAGTTCTCATCACATTTCCCCGTTAACATGCTAGACATGCCACCTTCTGAAATAATGGTTGCCATATAAACATGCACGACAGAAAAAGCACTTAAAACAATGGCGCAAATGACATGAGTGAAAATAACAAAGGGGGCAATTTCAGAGCTAGGTGCAATTTCAGGAAAATACAAAGCAAGCCCTGTAACCATCAGACCGAGGAAGCTGAAAAGAAAAGTCCAGAACCAGACCTTTTCACCGGCATTTACAAAACCAGCATCAGGGTGTTGGACTTTACCAAAGTTAATATAACCACCCGCTTTTAAGAACCAATCAATATCGTATTTCTTAAAGAATTGATGTTTAATAAGCATTAAAATGAAAATAAGTGATGCAAGAATAAAAGGAATGGCAGTAAAACGATGTAGCGTATTAGCAGTGCTCGTCAGGAAAATCCACAATTCACTGACTTCACCCGGGGTAAAAAATATTTTTCCGCCACCTAAAACAAGGCCACTGATAATTAAACAAATACAAAATGAAGCAACAAACCAATGCACGATGATATTTTTTTTAGTCCATCGCTCGATTAACTTTCCACTAAACCCTTTTTCTAGCTTGCTAATACCGTTAATAAGAACAAACGTTCCCATCAGTATTATCATGCCAAAAACACTAAAAAATAATGCAAAAGGGAGCCCGAAAGGATGGCTAAGGAAAGATAGCCAAACGGGTGAATTGATTATGTCCATTGAAAAACCTTATATTTGTTAACAGGTGGACAGTATATTCCTCAATATTTTTTTATTTGTGATCCAGATCAACAGTAGAATTACATAAGTTACCGCTAATGTATG
>JAGLDN010000487.1 GCA_023145575.1 Psychromonas sp. | reverse complement strand
TTGAGTTGATGCATACTCTTTAATGTGTCTAAGAATGCTACTTTTATGCTTTCGTAGTGCCTGAGACCTTATTTCCTTAGGTCCACCTTCACCGGCAAATATAATAGACTTTAATCGGTCGCGCTCAGACTAATTACGAGACATTTTGTGCCTCGATTCAAGTCATATTTTTTCTAGGTATGATAAAGTTATTTGCATAGTCTAATGATGATCTTTTTAAAATAATTTCAAGTTTTTTTGCTAAATGCGATTCATTATCAAAGATCACGGGTATATACCCATGCCACTTCAAAATGCTTCAATTCATCAAAAATTAAAGGTCTGAAAGTTGTCATTAATTCTACATGTTAAAGCATGACCAATTTTGGAAATGTGGTATCAAAAAATCATCAATGCATCGCCGGAAGTCTTTTGAAGTGGGAAAATATTTATTATTTATTGCATGCTCATTCATGACTTTCCAAAGCCGTTCAATAGGGTATAAGTAAGAATAATTTTTAAAGATCACAGGTACAAATCGATTTAGAGCTAGTTTTCAATCCTTAATGAGGATCAGAAACTTTTGAGGTGGCACTTAAATTTCCAGGTAAACAATGCTTAATGCTGCAGGTTCACCATTAAGGTTATCTATTACATAAAGTCATCAGGATCCACTTCAAGATAATCAAAAAAAAGTAGGTTTCACTTTAAGGTCGCGTAAGTTAACGTCACGTTCATTTCTCATTATCGGCTCTGACAACCCGACTCTCTTGTTTGATTTCTGAACTATTGTATTACTCCGCATCATGCGTGCCTTTTGTAATTTCACATCTTTTGTTTTATCGTACTGCAGATCTAATAATAGATTTCTAATGAGGCAATGTGTAGCATGGAAGTAAGCTGTGTTTATGCCATACTTCGTTCCATATAATCCACCGAGAAGAGCTTCATAAAGGATCATTGCTTTTTCTATAGTGACCAGAATTAGTTGACCACTACATTCATGCATACTAACACAGTAAAAAAATATCGCCCTTAAGATATACTGGGTAGCCTATACCGCCACGTTCTCTAAATTAACTTATACAATCGTGTCGTTGATAATTGCGCGCTCCAACCATTCGGAGGAATGCACATCATCTAGCAATCTGGTGGAGCGCATATCAACCAAAGTCATGATAGCATTATATTTTAGTTCAATAGGTTATGTACATCTCGTATCGCGGATACATCATCACAATTCAAACTCAAATGATATTCAGGTAATTTTATCCCCACTGGTTCTGCCGCTTCGCTACCATCCTGAAGTAGGCTATTACATTTTAGCAATGCTATTTCTGAAACCTTCATGACAAGCTCAAAAACCTGCCATAATATAACTTTTTCATTAGCATTAAAATGACTCTCACCCAGAGAAATATATATAATAATCGAACTAGGATAAACAGGGTTATGTTTTTTAGGATCAACGCAAAGATCTTTATAAAACGTTTCTTGAATTCTTTGTAATGAGTGACATTGAATGTTACTTCCTTCATGTTATTTACCTTGTATTTAATAATTGTTCATAGGTTAAACATAATGTCTACAAGCCAAATAAAATGTAGAGCCTTTATGTATAATATTGGATTTCCTAAGCCCAATAGACAATCTATCTTCCTATGCCAGTCGTCTTTGGCAATAATCATTCTTGATACCAAGGATCTCACATTACTGTATTTTCTCCCCATTTTTCAGGACAACGGCGCCAAAGATACTCAACTGATAAAGTAGGGGGCGTTGCTTTAAGCCCACTTAGATTCAATTCTCAAGTGCTAAGTTTAAATTAGTTGGAAAAGTAGCCAAATGAGTATATCTTCACTACTTTGCCTCGCACAATAAATGCAAATAATGAAAGAGTATACACAACTGACTGAGGCAGTAAGATATCAACTTTTAGCCCTTAATCAAAGTGGTATCATTCAAACTAAAATATCGGTGCAACTTGGCGTTAATCAACCTTCAATGTCACGAGAATTGAAGCGTAATACAGCTAAAAGAGGATACAGAGTTAAGCAAGTCGAGAACAAGGCAATCATAAGGCGAAAAAATTAAGTAAGTTGCCCAGTTATAACGCCTACAACAATTGAAGATATAACCTCAAAAATCAAAGAAAACTGGAGCAAGGAACAAATCACGGGTCGCCTTAAAAGTGAACTTGAGGACGTTATCAAAGTGAGCCATGAACCGATCTACAAGTTCATTTAGGGGATAAAAAACAGGGTCATCTATACACTCACATACGTACAAAAACTATTAAATAAAAATAAAGAAGTAAAGAAGTAAAGAACACAAGCTGGCCGAGTGTTTATTAAAGATCCAGTTGGAATTGAAGAGCGCCCAGAAGAAGTGATAAACCCGCGCGTGATTGGTGATTGGTGATTGGTGATTGGTGATTGGTGATTGTTTTTTGCAGATCCCTATGGCTGTTGGCTGCGAGGGTTGAATGAAAATTCCAATGGACTTTTACGACAAAAATCAACATACCTGTTAATCTATGATGACTCAACTATGGCTAAATAAATTCAATTGACTGATAGGCAACAGCTATGCTAGCATTGAAATTGTGTAAAGACATATGCAACATAAATAATTATTTACTTGCCGGTTGAATCTACCAAATGTTTATTTTAAAATTTCACAAAAAAACAAGAAGGAGTTTTTATGAGAACATTTATTATTGTGTTGCTTAGTACGGTTATTTTTTATATTCCAGCCTTATACGCTGAAAATGTTACTCTTTGCAATTCACCTGATTCTATAACAAAAGCTAATCCTCAAATTCAATTACGTTATAATGAAACCCCAATAATGACTGAAAGGTGGATAAAATTACCAGCACCTGGAAAATGTGTATCTGTATCGCTTGATAATAGTAGGACGTATTTTTCTGGGAAACAACTTGATGTATATTTTAGTTATAGTAGCGCTTTAATGAATTTTAATATTGGAAATGTGACGTTTGACAATGCAGCTGATTTTGACAATTGTATGCTGGATGTACAATATATAAGTTCGTCTCCTGTAGGTTTTCGAGCAAGAGCAGGCAAAGGATGTCTTAGTTTCAAAGGAACCATACCTTTTAAAAAAACCCCATTGAAACCATAAAGATGTTAATATCTTAATCAAAAAATAGGGATTATTGATTCTTTTATACCACTGCGATGTAAAGATGCAACATTAGATCGTCAAATTAAGCCAAAATCGAGGCGAAATGTTCTAATATGCCAAGCATAATTTCTAGTTATTACAATTCTAAATTTCATAGCAATGCTAATTGATACAATTTGCAACGCTCTAAGGGGCTTTAGCTTCAATACCATTGCTACGTTATAACATTCAAAAAATGAATGGCAATTAACTCATGTTATGCATTGCTCTTATGTCCTAGATAAACCCTGGCAAAGCGTTCAGTAAAGGGAATAAATTTACTTAATTGTATTGATCATTCTGGTCAATCAAGGATCTCTGCTGCTTTTAAACTCATTACAAAAGAGATTAAATACTCAGATGTTGCGACACAAAAACTAAAAAGGA
>JAGLDN010000486.1 GCA_023145575.1 Psychromonas sp. | reverse complement strand
TTAAACAAAGATCAACAGCCCCCTAATAGGAAAATTTTATTTACATTCACGATAGCCTTCTTAATGCACTTGACAAACTTATGGTTAATCCCCAAAAAATAGCATTGTTGATTATTGATGAAGATGACGATGCAACTGATAATGAAATATCAAATACACCAGGCCACTTATTAAAAAATTCTAACATAACGGCATGCCAACAAAGACTTCTTATGTTGATGCAGAAAATGGGCTGTCACGTTTGGTCAATTAACTTCACACCCGAACTAGCAGGATTAGGATTTGTTGAAATCGAAACGTCTGAATACCAAACTCGCACAGCGCTTCAAGCTCTCTACAATGGGCGTCAACACGCGATGCAAAAGCTTCATTATAATTCATTCAAAAAGACAAGGTTGCAACAAGATTTGATAGAGCTTGGCATTAACCATCTTGTTGTTATGGGCTGGGATACTAATGCTTGTATTCTCTCAACTATTGGTGTGTTAGGGAATTCTGCTGGCGAGGGGGCTGATAAGAAGTTGCCTAAATATTGTGATGAGGGCAAGGGTGCTACTCATCTTGGCTATAAAGTATTGACTTGTAACGAAATACTACACGGCGGCCCAGCTATTAAATGGGCAACACGAAATCCATCGCATTACGAGAACCTTTTCTTTTATAGTAAGTTTTGACTTTTCCTGTCGGGTAGTGGCTTCGTTCAACAACTGCATCACCTGATTTCAAACATAAATTTTTGCTATTTATGTAATAACTAAGCTGGGTATTTGTTAAACTTGTGGGTACATTTATCAAGCAAAATTATTTTTGAGCGCTTGGTTAACCTTACCTAAACTCGCGTAACGATTTGTATCGTTATTTTATATGGCTTATCAGGAGTGTGCACAATAAGTATGATAAATATAGTTATTTACTATATCCTGAAATTAAAATACTTTTAGGCATCGTCAATATCACTAACTCCAACTTTGCATTTTTAAGCAAGGCTTTTATTAAATTTATCTAGCACTTCTACCAGATACTTATTGTCGTTAAGCTTATTTTCTCAATAGTTTTCTCCTCATCGTTTAAATTACGATTAATCACCTTTTTAATGCCCCCTTAAAGGTGAAATTAAACTACTTACGCAATAAAGCAGGCTTTTCCTTGGCATTATCACTCAAAACATAAGCGGTTAAGTTTTCATTTCATACATCTATGGGGCAATGGTTTAATGATTTTTATTAAGGCTACTCAAATAAATTTAAGAATGAATAGCGGTTTTAAGTTTCAACCTTATAAATCGTTATATATCCCTCAGATTTCTGAACGTGGTTTTGCCAATGAAATGTTATCTTGATCATTTTGTTTTACTTGTTGAACACCGATTAATTAAACACCTTTGTATGTTTGTACCTGAAAGCTTGACCTGTACGATTCGTTATCTGCAATAATCGCAAATAATTAATTTTATTCCTAACAATCTGAATTTTGTTAATATTTAGAGTCGTTGTCAAATACCCTAAAATATGAGAATGTATTAATATTGTGTTTGTAATACTTTGCCCTAAAAATATGTGAATATTCATTATTTAGGTGAAATATTTATAGGGAGGTAATAATTAGTAGGATGTTTTTTTACAGAAAAATCAATAAAATGTAATGCTGATAATGTAAGTCAAGGGGGTATTGTTAAATTTCTTCGCGCTCTAATGAAATAATTACCCGCCGATTTTGAATGCGGCCTAATTTGGTCCTATTATCTGCAATGTGGCGCTTTTCGCCATGCGAGGCAATGGTTATTTTATCATTCGACAACCCTAACTTGGACAAATATTTCTTAACTGAATCGGCTCTTTGAGTTGATTTTTCTTGATTTTCGCTCGCCGACCCATAACTATCTGAATACCCTGAAACCAGTATGACGCTGATATATTTATCGTGCTTAATGTAATCGCTGATCATCTTTAAACGTTTTTTAGAAAATGTTGTTAAATTAAGTCCCTTATTATCATACTTCAAAATACTATAAGAAATATCTTTAAAATTATAAGGCAGTAATTGAGCTAGGCAATTATTAAATTTATTATAGCTTTTTGAAAAGTTGATGGCTGAAAGTCCAACACTTGTTACTTGCTCATTGTTGTACCAACTTTTGTAATAAAAAGTTGGGAACATACCAGACTCTAGTTCATTTAACATGCGCCATGCATTTTGATTGGTGACATAACCGTTAAATTGTTGATGAAACTTAATGTTGGCTATTTTTATCGATTCACTGCCTGGATTCCAGATAGGAGGAATAGATTTTAAGGTAACTAATCGTGTTTTAGGAAAGCCTTGTTTTGCTTGTAAAAAAAAGCTTAAGTTGATTTTCTTACTGGCAACTGCTTTAAAAGATGCTTCGCCATAACGTGGAATGGGGTGTTCAAGTTTGCATTCAATAGGTGATGATTTAGAATTATACCAGAGAGAATTATCGATCTTAGCTTGATATGATTTGTTATCAGCATTAGCAATATGTGTCCAGTTTAGTATTAAAAATAGAACGATCATTAAATTCTTTTTATTCATAGTTGTAAGCCTTAATGGACTGTCTATAAATACTATCGGCCTGGCTTTGTATTTCTTTAAGAAAAGTTTCTTTAATTTTGCTATGATCTGCAATAATTTTTTTAACTTATTGAGTGTACTATGAGTAATGATTTAGCGGCGCGTTTCCGAGGGTATTACCCAGTTATTCTAGATGTAGAAACATCCGGTTTAAATGCGCAAACTGATGCTATTCTCGAAATTGCAGCTATTATGCCTGCTATGGATGAACAAGGTTATTTATACGAAGTCGATCGTATTCACTTCCATGTTGCGCCTTTTAAAGGGGCAAATTTAGATCCTAAAGCTATCGCGTTTACAGGTATTGATCCCTTTAATCCTTTGCGTGGTGCTGTTGATGAACGAAAAGCTTTGACTGAAATATTTAAAATGGTGCGTAAACATCAAAAAAATAACACATGTATACGCTCGATAGTCGTTGCGCATAATGCAGGATTTGATCAAAGCTTTATTAATCAAGCTGTATTGCGGTGTAAATTAAAAAAGACACCATTTCATCCTTTTAGTAATTTTGATACCTCGGCGATGGCAGGGCTAATTTTAGGGCAAACAGTGCTTGCAAAAGCATGTCAACAAGCTAACATTTGTTATAATCAAAATGATGCACATTCGGCGCTTTATGATACCCATGTTACGGCATTACTTTTCTTTTATTTGGTCAATAAATGGAAATCATTTGGAGGTTGGAAGTAATTTCGTCATAATAAGTTTGTTTGTAAATGTTATGTAAAAAATGGATCTATTCGAGGCGTAATTTCCTTTTTGTTTCACAAGATAACCCAAGGTAAACAGCTGATATTAATAAGTAAGTTTGATAATATACGTTGTTTACTGTCTTGGGTATATACCACTGTGACGTAAAGACTCAATGTCTGCCTTTAGCTAGAATCTCAGACTAATGCTCGACATTCTAAACACGTGCAACAAGGCTTGGCTGCTTAAACCAACCAAGGCTAAATCACGAAGAGTTCAATAAATAGTTTGAATCTAACTTTTTATTTGAATATTATCAAAAATGCTAACTAAATGTGAGATATCTCCCACGATCTTTGTAAATAAAAAGATCGGGTTGCACATGGGTATAAAAATGACTTGGCTGAACTAGATGATATTACTTTTGAGTGAGCGGAAATAAAAACAATTGGATATATTGTTTCTTTTAGAGCAAAAAAAGGAGAAATAGCGAAGCCCTCAATGCGTTTTTATATTAGTTCAGCAAAGTTAACTGCAGAAAAGTTTGCTCATGCATCTCGAACATACTGGACAATTGAAATTAAACTTCATTGGAAGCTAGATACAGCTTTAAATGAAGATTTTTCTAGGGTTAGAAGAGAAAATTCATCTGAAAAGATGGCGATGGTAAGGCATACTGCTATGAACTTACCAACAAATGAAAAAACATTTAAAGCCAGTATGCGAAGAAAATTAAAAAAGCCAATCGAAATGTAGAATACATTGAGCAATTCCTTATAGGGTGGGACCTTTCATGATTTCGCCTTGTTGAACCAACTTAGGTTATTATAAAATTTCGACTTAGAAACTGATGTTACGCAGTTGAGACC
>JAGLDN010000485.1 GCA_023145575.1 Psychromonas sp. | reverse complement strand
CAAGGTAGTTGACGTCTGATAGCTAAAGAATCAAAGCCGATTTCGCTACAAAGATTCTTTAGATCAAGGGTTTCCTATTGCTAGTGGAGTTATAGAGGGGGCTTGTAGGCATATTATTAATGATCGATTAGATGTAACAGGGGCAAGATGGAGTCTAGAAGGAGCTGAGGCTATTTTGAGATTACGCTGACTTCGATCAAGCGGTGACTTCGATCAATATTGGGACTATTATAAAGCACAAGAAAAATTACGTAATTATGGATAAAAGACGTCGTTTCAAAGGAACTACACCCATATCAATTCCTTTATTTAAAGTTTTTGATATCCTTAAATTTGTATCATTTTTTTTGTAAACAATTCTATTGTCACTATACGATAAGATAATATTTTCACTCTCATCAGTTGAACCATCATTAAGTATGATAAATTTAAAATTTGTATAGGACTGATTAAGAACACTGTCAGTAGATTCCTTTAAATACATCTGCGCATTATATATAGGCATAATCACGGATATGAGGGGGTTATTAATAAACAAATCCTTTTTTTTTTGAATTAAATTGATAGTATAAACTCATAAGTTGTGAATTGAACCATAAGTTTTAAAAAAACAGCTTTCAGAAAAGATGTTAAACGGGGTCCATACCCATCATATCTGAAGATCCTCGTTTCAGGACGCCTGAGTGATTCATCTTCAAGGCACAATGCGCCCTTCGGTAGGGTTAAACAAAAGACTTTAATCCTTTATTGTTATTCACTTTGTGAGTATTGCAACGCAAAAGATGATTTGCTCATTTGTCCCCAACGGGCGAGTTTTAAAGGTGTTATTGATTTTGGCAAGGGAATAACCATTCTCATCAATCAATGCCTTGCCTCTGAGCTTTTAAATTCTCGCTGAAACCTGCCTCTTCAGGCGTGGTGGGTATAAATCTACAGATTTTAAGCTGATCCACGATGAAGCTGTTCGTAGCAATTTAATTTAGTTAAATAATAGTCCAATAAAAATACTATTGTTTATGATGGTATTTGGAATGGTGGAAAAACATACTCTAGCTCTAGTGGCGTAATGATTATACACTTGGTGGTTGAATCTGCCTTTTGAAATAAAGACATTACTAGAATATAATTATTGTCGTAATAAGCGAATATTATTTATATTTTCATGGGTTGTCGTGCTCCGTAATGGATTGATATCAATTCCACCTCTACGAGTGTAGCGAGCATCAATGCAAAGCGTGTTAATTTTTGCAAATTTCATTAGGTCACAATAAATGCGTTCAACGCATTGCTCATGAAATTCATTGTGATTTCGAAAAGATATTAAATAGCGCAATAGTTTTTCTTGATTTAGTTTTTTTCCACTATAAGTTATTGCAACACTCCCCCAATCTGGCTGATGTGTAATTAAGCAGTTTGATTTTAATAAATGAGAATAGAGGGTTTCCTTAATCTCTTGTGAGCCAGATATATTTTCAAGGTAATGTGTGGAAAATTGATAATTATCAACATCAATATCAAGGTGATCAATGCAGGATCCTGTAAATGTACCTAATTTTTGACTAAAGCTGTCTAAATTAGTTTGTAATGTTATGGTGACTATTTTACTTGCGCAGGATGTTAAATCTCTTTGCATGGTATTTTTTACTTCATCGACAGTAGAAAACTTTGTTTGATTAAAACTATTCAAATACAGTTTTAATGATTTTGATTCAATAAGATTCTCACTATCAAAGGGTACGCGGATCATACCCGTTGCCACCATAGGTTTTCCGCTAAGGTTAAGCCATGATAACTCATATATATTCCAAAGATCAAAGCCAATAAATGGTAAGTTATCGGTTTTAAGTTGTAAGTTGTCTCTATTTAGGCTGCGCGGTACGCCTTGCAATATACTTGCATCATAATTGTTTTTGTAGTCAGTTTTCGTCCCAAGTGATAAATGCCGAAGCGTTTGGGATGTTTCGTGTGGTGATTTTTTTGTCATTTTAGTCCCCTTTTATTGCAATTAAACCAACTAGATTAAATCAGTGGTATTATATTATGGCTTTATTGAAGGTTAATATCTATACCAATGTTTCTTCAAGTTTCATTGTCACTCAGGCTCTAGATCGAAATTCAACTCATCGTTTCAAGTACCGAAATGGGACTAACAATCACCTCTCTTTTCGACTTTGTTGTGTATTCGATATATTGTGTAAATCCTGGTTTACTATATTTACATCAGATTGTTGTGGTTATGAGTTTTGAATCGTCGAAATAATGACAGGGTTTAAATACTTTACAATAGTTGCAATAAATTCAATATCAAGCATGCTAATTCTAGCCTATTGATGGTATTTACGATATATTCTAGTGATTTTTTCCAGTGATATTATTTTTAATCATTTACTAAGGTCAAGTAACATATTGGTGAAGATCCCCTTGGCTGTTTTTTTTAGTAACTGAATTTTATCACTATTTTAAACGTCAATATCAACTACCTTGAATTTTAGAACTTATATAACATATATTTTTGATAAATATCTAGGGGCTGTTGATCTTTGTTTAAGTAGTGTGCAGTGAAGAAAGATAATCTCGTATAATTCACTTCATCAAAAACAAATACAACGAGATGACCATGCCCCGACTAATGCTCACTGACGAACG
>JAGLDN010000484.1 GCA_023145575.1 Psychromonas sp. | reverse complement strand
GTGAATCTATTAAACCATGTCATACCAATGGTTTGCTCAGATGTTATTTCCCTAAGGGAACAGACTTTATGAAACTTAGTGAAGAAGAAATACAGGCGTTAGTTTATAAGCTCAGCCACCGCCCAAGAAAATCACGATGCTATAAAACACCTCATGAATTATGTACGGGGCAGTCAGAGATATTAGTGGTTGCATAAACATTTGCACTTAATACTTGAATACAAGGCTTGATTATTTTGCTATTTTAAACAATATGTATGACATGTTAAAAAATTTATATAAATAACTGAAAAAAGTATTAAATATAAGTTGTCTTGTCATTTTCCAGCCTATTGAAATGTTTATCATGCTTACATACTGGAGGAATAATGAATGAATACTTAATACGTGCAGAATATGCTTGTGACTATGTTAAGAACACAGTGCGAATGAAAACCGAAAATAATGCGGCTGGTATAAATAAAGTCCACAGTAAGATTTATTCAAATTTAATCTGTGAAAAACTTGACTCTGACAGAGCAAGAACATTATCACTTTTCAATACATGGTCAGCTGAATCAGTAGAATATCGAGCAAATTTAGCAGAACAATCACAAATGGGGAACTGTGACGAACAGGCCATAGTTGCATTTAATTATCTGCGTCTTCATGGAGAAAAAGGGATGGCCTTAATGAGACTTAATACTAAACATATTTTTGTTTTATTGGGCTTACAGGAAGTCCCCCCATTAGAATCAAGTATGTCACTTTTTGCCCGTTTTCCTGAGAAATGGGGAAAAAATGTAGTCATTTGTGATCCTTGGTATCAAGAATGGTTTATTGCCCAACGTGACTGGCGTAGGAAAATTGATTGTATGATTGGTGAAGGAAAAGCCTATTCCGCATCAATGGATAGTTATTATAAATATTAACTAACACGTCTTTATTATATTTAGGTTACATTTGATTGAGGCCATTTACTCCGCCGAAAAATAATGAGGACGCTACCCTTTATTTACATGGTAAGTAAAAAGAATATTTAACGTAAGCACATTATGCACAATACGATATTTAAAATTATCCTTGTTATTTAATATCTTCGCCATTATACGACCATTGTTTCATTGTGGATCTGACCAAGTATAAGGCTCCGCGATGATAGTGGTTTTATTTTAATTGCTTGTACACTTCAAGTAAGTATTTTAAATCTCTCTTTAGCATAACGAAGCGAAGAATTACGAGCTTTAAGAGCTACAATGCTAGCGTCTTTAGATTAATTTACCATAGCCTGTGACAGGTTAGCCATAAACAGGGATAAATTAGCTGCATTGATTACCTTTTCTTCTTTTATTACCATAAAACATTCTAGTCCGCCAGTGCTGCTTCGCTCTCTAAAATTAAACTCTATTTAAAACTTACACGGTAATAATCAACCAATTAATCCCATGCGAGTGTTGAATAAGTACCGAAATAATGACATGAGCACACTTTGCATTCGATGGATTTTATTTATGAATAATGATCACATATCAGACGTCAACTACCTTTTTCATTCCAGCAGCTAGGCATAAAATTGCTCTCGAATGTGCATTCGTGTGACACCCTTGGCTCATTATTAGGCGACAATTAACTTG
>JAGLDN010000483.1 GCA_023145575.1 Psychromonas sp. | reverse complement strand
ATTTGATAAGGGCTAACAATTAAAGTTTAAATGTCATTGTATTTAAACTACCAGCAAACGATTGCGCGCTGATCATTTTCCGATATTATTAACTGAAAGATGTTAATTATTGATTTGTTACTCCCTTTTCAATTGTTGCAACACAAGACTACTTTCAAGTCAACAAAAGTCAACAAAAGTCAAGTTAGCGCCCAGTAGGGCAAGGAAACTAGTCCAAATCTACAAAGTTATAAAATTTCAACTTAGAACGACTCGTTAAGAATTAAAGTCTTTATTTTAATTCGAGCGCCTTAGCATAATTTGCCGATCTGACGTTGCAATTCGAAGTAACATGAGTATAAATAGCAAATCCTAAAACTTTGTGATTAATCACATTGGAGGCACAAATGGACTTTGAACAGCATTCTCCCTTAAATATTCCTCATGCCAAACTGACGCTTATCCTGCTAAAAACTCACCTCAAACAATTTCAAGAATGGCAAATTCAATGCTTTAAAGAAAAAGGATCCATTAATAAAATTGTCGCACTACGAAGCCGTTATATTGATGAGTTACTCTCATCTCTTTGGGATAAACTTAAATTAAACGAAAGTTATGACTTAGCACTTATTGCAGTAGGGGGATATGGACGGGGCGCTTTACTCCCTCAATCAGATATTGATTTACTCATTTTATCACAAAATAGTTTTAGCAAAGCCACTGAAGAAAAAATAAGTGCCCTTTTATTGATACTTTGGGATCTCAAACTTATTGTCGGCCACAGTGCTCGTACACTCAAAGATTGTAAGGAGCAAGGAGAGGCGGATATTGTTATTGCAACAAGCATGATTGAAGCACGTAAAATTAGAGGCAATGCAAACACTTTCCATCAACTTAAGATGCTTGTTCAAGATGATAATTTTTGGCCTTCAGCTTCATTTTTCATCACCAAAAAAGAAGAGCAAATTGCGCGTCATCATAATTGCCGTGGTGATGGATATAGCCTTGAACCAGATATTAAAAATGGCCCTGGTGCACTTCGTGACATCCAAACAATTTTATGGATTTCACTACGCCACTTTAAGGCACATAGCTTATTAGAGCTAGCACGTTACGGTTATATCACACAATCTGAATATAACGAAATTTTTGACTGCCAAACAGTACTTTGGAACATGCGTTTTGCACTTCACACCATAACTAATCGTCATGACAATCGTTTGTTATTTGATTTTCAAAGTGATGTTGCAAAGTTACTCGCATATGAGGGAGAGGGTAATCACGCAATAGAGCAAATGATGAAGCATTTTTACAAAACGATACATCGCGTAAAGGAACTAAATGAAATGTTATTACAGTATTTTGATGAAGCAATCTTAGGCCATAATAACTCTACAGTAAATACGTACAGCATTGACAAACACTTCAATATCAAAAATCACATGATTGAGCTGAAGACAACAGGCTTGTTTAAGCGTAAGCCTGCATTGCTTTTACAACTGTTTTTTCACATTGCAAAAAATAATAAAATAAAAGGGATATATTCAACAACGCTTCGTGAGTTACGCATTGCTCGACGCGTTTTAACCGTTTGGTTGCAAGATATTCCCGCATGCCGCGATATATTTATGCAAATAATTCACTCAACAGATGGCATGAACTTGTGTTTTTCATTAATGCACAAATATGGTATTTTAGCGGCGTATATGCCGCAATGGAGCCAAATTGTTGGACAAATGCAATTTGATCTTTTTCACGCATATACCGTTGATGAGCACTCGCATAAACTCGTCAATTTTATTTATAACTTTCCTAACAACAAAGAAAGCAGTCCACTTGCATATAAGCTTTCACAAAAGATAATTAGACCACATGTGCTATTTTTAGCCGCTATTTTTCATGATATAGCAAAGGGAAACAATGGCGATCATTCCAAATTAGGTGCCGATTATGCCCGAGAATTTTGTCAGTTACATAATGTTAATGAAAATGACACTGAGCTTATCTCATGGCTTGTTGAAAATCACCTGATATTGTCCGTAACAGCGCAACGACGTGATATTAGTGACAGAGCCGTTATCCATCGTTTTGCCGAGGGCGTGCAAAATGAGGAGCGTTTAAACTTGTTGTATTGTTTAACCGTTGCTGATATTTGCGCAACAAATGAAGATGCTTGGAATAATTGGAAGGGTACACTTTTAAGAGATCTCCATCAAAGTACCAAAAAATTACTTCGCAGAGGCATAAAAAATGATCCTAATTATCGGCAGCGAATTAAAGAGAGAAAAAACAAAACATTAGAATTATTGCACGAAATGGGCATTAATGATGTTCAAAATTCAGCACTTTGGCATAACTTTAGAATAAATTATTTTCTTCGTTATAAATCAAAGCAAATTGTATGGCATATTAGTCACATTTTAAAGCATCATGACAAAACAAAACCGCTCGTCCTCATTGGCGATAAAACTGCACAAGGTGCTACTGAAATATTTGTTTACTATAAAGATATGCCGGCTCTTTTCTCTATTGTCGCAACTGAAATTAGTAATAAGAAACTCACCGTACATAATGCAGTAGTGCTTTCAAGCAGGGATAATCAATCATTAACGACATTCACGGTATTAGAGCAAGATGGCAATCAAGTCGATCCTGATAAATATAGTCGTTTAAAAGTGGCACTAGAAAACGCATTGGTTGATCCACATAGTGTCAAAATTATAGATCATCTTTTGCCACGCATTAAACGATATTTCAAGTTTACCCCGAAAATAAATTATTTATCGACAAAACATAACAACACATTACTAGAAATCATCGCATTTGACACCCCTGGGATCCTTGCCAATATTGGGCATATTTTCAACGCAAATAATTTAATGATAAATATCGCTAAGATAACAACCATCGGAGAGCGTGCAGAGGATCTGTTTATCATCTCAACAAAAGATGGTGATGCCCTTAATGAAGATCAAAAAACAAAACTTGAAACCGATTTATTAAAAGAATTAAAACGATAAGGATAAAATAAGACCAATTTGTACCCCGTTAATTTATACCCATCCGACGTAAAGATGCAACATCAGGCACTCACTAGTTAATCTGAATATGACGATCCTGAACTATTAGTCAGTCCCTTTTTTAATTTTGCAATGCAAGGTTATTTTTTCATAATAAACCGGGTTAGCACACTAATTAACACCGCATATTGAGGTATAAAGATCGTGCTGTGGCGAGTTTATTTTCCGCTGATTGTGACAGGCATTAAGTATGTTATCTAAATATTGCTGAGGAAAGTAGCTTAATTCAATGCGTAAGTGGCTGTTTAATTTACGAAACTTACAACGCACAAGTTAGTGATTAAAAACCTTAAAATAGAAAAGCTATTTATTCTAATTGGTATAAATCAGACATTTCACATCCAGTGCGGAGCGCTGTATAAATTAAAGAGAATACTATAAATTTTAATTTTAATTTTAATTTTAATTTTAATTTTAATTATTAGGCGACAATTAACTTG
>JAGLDN010000482.1 GCA_023145575.1 Psychromonas sp. | reverse complement strand
GCGCCTAAGAAATCATTTCCTCAATCCCCCCGTCAGCAGATAATAAAATAGCTTATAATCGAACACGCTCACGCTTATCACGAGACATTTTGTGCTGTGATCCACAGTATTATTTTTTCTAAATGTGATAGTGATCTTTTTGAAAATAATTTCAAGTTATTTTTCTAAATGAGATTCATTATCAAAGATAACTGGTATAGAACATTAAGTAACAACATATCTATTTATATTAATTGTTGCCGCGTTATCCATTATTAAATAATCATCTATACTTTAGATTGTAATATATCTCTAATTTAAATATTAAGTTAGCGTCCCATTCTACTAATTAAAGGTATTAATAATGAACTCAGCCAACGATTTTAAAATAATATTACTTGTCATAAGTCCACTTATCCTAGCTGGCTGCGGCGGTACTGATGTGAAAACTCTATCGCCTATAGCTGAAACAGGCATTCCAGGAAGACCGGCAACACAAACAACACAAACAACACAAATAACACAACCAACGACACAACTTACAACAGTTTCTTTTGAAGGAACATGGGAAACTCCATGCAAAAGGGTTGATGCCTTCGAACATGGCTTGCAGATGAAAACTAACTATACCCAATCGGTTACCTATACAGGCAATATAAAAGTAGCGAAGCTTTCCTACTTTTATATTAATTCCACAGATACAGATGGAAATGTTGCTTGTACAAATCCAAAATATGAAATAATAATTACTAGTAACATTGTGTTTGGTATATTTATCAATCCAGGCACTCAAAATCAATATCGCCAAATAGACTTTTTTGCATCTCAAGCAACGTTAGCTATAAATCATGACAAAGTCTACTACGTGAACAATCATAGGTTTGACGATATTTATCGAACTGACATTGGTATTACAAATTTACGTAATAACTGGGTACAGCATATACATCAAGAAATTACGCAAGAGTTTACCTATGGATCAAGGAATGGTGCTAAAAGATTTAGTTATTTCGCTATTGGTGATCAGGTGTATGATATTGCTAAAATAGTAGGTAATAAACTTTATTTTGGTGATCAAGGCGGCAATAAAGATGTGAATGGTCGACCTATTACGCTTGGAAGTGCCTTTTTTATAAAAAAATAGATCTTAATAATTGATGAATGAATAAAAATAAAATAGCGGTTCAATTTGGTGTTAATCAATTAGCTATTTCACGTGAGTTGAGCCGCAATATAGGGAAGCTATTTCTTTTTGCATTAATCAGGCAAATAACAAAGCTACTAAAAGACGAGAAACAGTAGTTTCCTGTCTCGTTTGATCTCTGAAACAATTTAATATATTACATCGCAACTCAAATAAAAAGTAGAGCTCTGCGCAAATTGCAGTCCGTCTAAAGAGTGGCATTGAAAAGACCATTAAAGTGGACAATGAAACAGTCTACAAGAACATTTGGAGAGATAAAAAGCAAATATAAGACCGCTACAAATTCTTGCGTAGGAAAGTTAAAAAATATACATCCAGATCTAATGAAAAGCCGTCTGTACGCGTTTATACCCATGTGACGTAAAAATGCTTTGTCAGGTTCAAGCTCGATGATCAGAACAAGGCACAATATTAGGTAATTGTTATTCACTTTTCGATTATTGT
>JAGLDN010000481.1 GCA_023145575.1 Psychromonas sp. | reverse complement strand
CAAGTTAATTGTCGCCTAATAATATTATAATAATGTTAGGCCACACTGGTTTAACGGAGGGGTAACTCCCAATCAATCTGAGCGCAATTATGCGCTTGAATACCGAGGAGTGGCCAGAATTAGTTGACCACTACACTCCAAAAGAAGCAAATAGAGGACATAAAAGAAGAAGAATAAAACAAAGTAAAGTTAGAAACCTACTTGAACTGCTCATTAATTTTGAAGATTATGTGCTACATTTTATGGAAGAGAAGGTACCAATAACCTTGGTGAGCATTATCTTAACATGACTAAAGTGCATTAATAAATATCAGGATACTTTCAAAGTGAATTAGGAGATAAAATGTTCTGTCGGATCCGTGGTTATTTATACTCTTGCAGAAAGCAGGCAGAAAGCTCTAGCGGACCTATGGCACTATTATTCAAAAACAAATTGCCAGAATTTTCTAAAAATCACGAGTAACCAGATTCGCATTGGCATGCTACATCAAATGGCTTCCAATGTAAGTGGTTTAATTGTAAACTAGAAAGGTCATCACAATCTAGTATATTGGCGAAATTTGACTTACTGACTTTTTATCTTGAAGTCTCATGAATATAGCCATCGCATCGCCACACTTAAACATCATCTATCTCTTCAGATAACTCATTTTTTATAAACCAAAAATCGTCTTTGATATTGACAAATGCATCAATAATTCGTGGATCGTAATGCCCCCCTTTACCTTCGAGGATAATAGCTTCTACTTTTTCTCTGGGAAATGCAACTTTGTAAGGTCTTTTATTTGAAAGTGCATCATAAACATCAGCAACGGCCATGATCCTAGCTGAAATTGGAATATCATCGCCACTTAAGCCTAAAGGATAACCACTACCATCCCATTTTTCATGGTGGCCACCGATAATATCTTTGGCAACCGACAAAAACTCAATACCTTCGTCGGAATGCAATTCCAATTTTAAATTTGTAATTGAACGTTCAATAATTTGAGCACCGTAGGTTGTATGCCACTTCATTTGCTCAAATTCTTCTGGGGTTAACACACCTTTTTTCAATAAAATTGCATCAGGCACGCCAACCTTACCAATATCATGCAGAGGTGATGATTTAGCATACATGTTAATTAACTCATCTGTTAACACATTCGAAAAATCAGGATGTTTACGCAACTCCATTGCAAGCATTCTAGTATACACTTGAGTACGCTTTAAATGTGAACCTGTATCTGGATCTCGGATCTCAGCAAGTGATGCCATTCCAAATATAACCGCATTTTTTGTTGCTTCGAGCTCTTCAGCGCGCCTTGTTAAATCTAGAGTGCGATCCATCACAATGGCCTCCAAGGCAACATTTAAATGCTTCAAGTTACGCTCTGCCTTCATTTTTCCAACAGACGCTCTTGCCCAAATAAAAATCAAAAACGCACCAATCAAATAGCCAAGCATCAATACTGGTACATATACATTTAGTTTTGTTAAGGATTCAAGTGAATAACGCAATGGTTGATTTTTAATCACTATTTTCCATTTATCTAGAAAGTGCTTATGATTACTCACCGCGAATTTGAAATTTAAGAGAGGCTGTACTTTCGTAAAGGTAAAAACACCTGTTTTTGTGTGGATCATTCCTCTATTTTCTGTTTTTATTTTCTTCCAAACATCTGGATATTTCGACTTAAAATTTTTTCCATGCTCAAGGATCCCCCCCCATTGATTTTCAGGATCTGCATTTAAGAGCCAAAATCCATTGACATTTACTAATGAGGTATCCCCTGGAGTATTCGCGAAGTGTTTTCGAACAGAATTTAAAAAGTGTTCCCCGAAATAATTTAATATCAAAATACCTTTAAAATTATTATTTTTATCTTTTATCGGTTTCGCAAAGCGGAGCATTGGTTTTAGAGGTTTTACTATTTTTCCATTTTCTCTATTTAAATCTAAACGTGAAACATAAAATTTATCATCTTTAATCGCTGCCGTATCAATGAAATAATCGCGATCTTTTTTACTTTGCAGTTTTTCTCTCGGCACGATAGTTGAACCATCTTCATGATAATCAACTCTGATTCTTTCCATTCCACGTGCGTCGATAAAGCGTATTTGATCATATAAATGACTGCTATTTTCAAAACTTATAAATTCATTTTCTAATCGTTCTTGATTATGATTAGTTGGATTTTGAACATAATCATTAAAAAGAGAACTTGCGTATAAAAAGTTGAGATCAGAAAAGATCCTATCAAAAATATTGCGTACCAAACTACTGCTGACATTAATCGCCGCATTGACTTTTGCTTCTTGGTGATCATACTTTAGATTCAGCGAAATCACATTTAAAAGAAAAAAGGTCAGTATGAAAACTAATGTAAGAAGGATCAAAGCACCAGAAAATTTAGTTAAAATCTTGTACTTTAATGATGTATTTAAGGAATTTTCGCTGTCCACTTAACCTCCATTTATCATCACCATTCCCCTATATATCCATGCCACTTAATGCTTTGTCTGGGGCAAGCTCGACAATCAAAACAAGGCGCATCTCATCACCTGTCAACGATTAACTGTGCTAATCATTTTTCGGTAGAATTAATGGAAAATATTAATTCTTTTATTGTCCCCCCCCCTTTCGATTGCTAAGTGCAAGGCTACTCTCGGGTGAACAAAAGTCAAGTTGGCGCACCAACGGACTGGCTACTTGTACCAATCAACAAAGTTATAAAATTTCGAATTAGAACGACTCGTTAATAATTAAAGGTGATTTTATGTCGAATACCTTAGCACAATTTGCAAATCTGACGTTGCATTTCGAAGTAACAAGGGTATAAATCCATGCTACTTCAAAGCACCTCAATTGAGGTGAAATTCAATATTTGAAAGTTGTCAATTATGCTACTCGATAAAGCATGCACAATAGTAGCTAATATATGATCACTAGCTGATATATGATCGGAAAATTCATAAATACTTCGCCAGAACATTTTAACTATTGCAAAATATTTATTGTTTCGAGCATATTCATTACCTTTGATCGTCGCTTAATTGGTTTAAATTTGTATGAAACTCCTTTAGGTTGCATGCAACTAAAACCATTACGAACGAACCATTTTTGTAGACCTAATCATGAATATTTCATTGGATCTAAGGAGTTTATAAACTCAAATTTATCGATTATATTAAAAAGTGATTTGTGTTAAATGAATTATCACCAATCAAATTTGATACCTGCCCAAAAAAACCTCTGAATTACCACTGTTTGATGTGATTCATTGAATCTTTTTATCATCATTTAAATGTCAAACAATGCTTGTTTTATGCTATCGATATGCTTGAGAAATCATATCTTAAGGCCAACATCCTCCAGATATAAATTTCTTTTATACGCTCGAACTCATTCTTATTCTTATTCTTATTCTTATTCTTATTCTTAGTCTTAGTCTTAGTCTTATCTCTATTCATTATATGACGAAATCCTAGTATTTTTTCTACCTGTAAGATCATGATATTTCATACTTATAGTCTGATCTTTTTAAATTAAAATACAAGATGTTTTTTCTAAAACTAGGAGCGTTTTCAAAAACCACGAGTATAAAATAGGTCACACGTTCAAATTTAACAAGCCAAAAATATAAATTTATTGTTATTATTTCATATCCTGTTAAAGTCATAACTGTTATTTCAAGGTAATTAAGATTGTGATACTTTTTGTTATTAAAAATCACTCATTTAGTCGATTGCTAAGAAAGAAGATCATGACAAAATTTAGCATTTCCTTTTAGTAATTAACAAAGTCAATCACTTTCCATAAAAATTGAAAAACTGTCATCATTTTTTGTTTGCCCTAAAAATGTTGCTAGGCTGTATGTTTATTCGAGCTATCGCCTAGTATGTGAAATGCTAAGGGAATCATCTTCTTAATTACGAAGTATTGATACCTTTAACGTCCTGTTACGAGGCTATTTACCTCACGACTTACTAAATTGTATATTTTGATACAATTCACATGCTGATTTCTCGTTTTAAAATTGCACGGGGACAAGCTTATGGAGACATCCAAAATAAAATGAAAAAAAAACCTTCATTATTACTATTTACAATATTACTCAGCCTTCCTTTTTTTGGTGTTGCCCAAAGCCTTAATTTTTCACAAGCATGGACACACCTTGTCTACGTGAGTAACAATCTACATGCAAGTAATTTAGAAGTTGAGAAAGCAAAAGAACAAGTCGATGCGAGTAAAGATTTAAATTTCCCCGCTATCAACCTTGTTGGAAGCTACACGCATTTATCCGATCCAATTCAATTAAATGACCAAAAAATTAACATTGCAAACCCATTATCTCCTTCGACCAATATTGCCATTCCCATTCCATCAATTGCATTAACCGAACAAGATATTTTTCGATCAAGCCTACAAGCGATGTGGCCTATTTATACTGGTGGAAAAATAACGGCGGCACAAAGCATAACGAAAGATAAAGTACAAGAAAAAAAAGCCAACGAAGACATTGAAAAAAGCAAGCTATTTGTACAATTAGTCGATCGTTATTATGCGGTTGCTGTTACAAAAGTGCTCGTCAAAACACATCAACAATTATTAAGCGCCCTTGAAAAGCACGCAAGTCATGCAAAAAAATTGGAATCTCAAGGTCAGATAGCGAAGGTCGAAAGACTTAATGCACAAGTAGCATTAGCTAATGAAAGAATTGCGGTCTCTCGGGCTAAAAGACAAGCTGAAATGGCTCAAATTGCACTTGCTCAAATGTTGCATAAAAAACAAGTTGAAACTAGTTCTCCAATGTTTGAACTAAATTCCGAACTTTCCTTTACTGAGATTTCAAAGAAAACCATCGCTAATCACCCAGCTTTACGCCTACTAAAAAGCAAAGAAGAACAAGCCCAGGACCTTATTAATATTGAAAAAAGTGGTTATTACCCCACTGTATTTTTATATGGGAATTACACTTTATATAAAGACGATAGCCTTTTTTCACAAGCCGAGCCTGACTGGCTTGTTGGCGTTGGAGTAAAAATACCTCTGTTAAGTCGAAATGGACGAAGCGGTAAAGTAGAAGCCGCAAAAAATGCACAACTTCAAGCACGTTACACGCGAGCGCAGACACAACAAGATTTGAATTTATTGCTTGAGAAAAACTATCGCGATCTATTACAAGCCCAAGACGAAATTTCAGCACTCAATTTATCGATTAAACTTGCGACTGAAAATGAACGATTGCGATCTCTCGCCTTTAGGCAGGGACTATCAACTTCCATTGACATAGTGGATGCAGAATTAAAGCTTACTGCCGCAAAAACAAAACAGCTTGCAGAAAAATATCATTATATTCAAGCCTACGCTAGGTTGATGTCTATGAGCAGCCAGATCAATCAATTTATTACTCAAAGTCGCCATAAGGACATTTAAAATATGACATTAAATAAAATATTAGCGGGCGGTGCTATTGTTATTTTGCTTGTTTTTTTAGGCTATGGTTTAGTGCTCGCGTACTCTCCTAAACCAGTAATTCTTCAAGGACAGATAGAAGCCCAAGAATATCATGTTTCATCTAAAGCTGCTGGGCGAATAAAAAATGTAATGGTAACACGCGGAGATAATGTCACTGAAGGTGATTTATTATATGTTATCGATAGTCCCGAATTAAATGCTAAATTAATGCAAGCGGAAGGAGGCAGAGATGCAGCTAACGCACAACTCAAAGCAGTAGATCAAGGCGCAAGAATACAGGAAATAAAAGCAACTGAAGACCAATGGCGAAAAGCACAAACCGCTAAAAAATTATCCAAAACAACCTATGATCGCGTCAATAATCTCTTTAATGAAGGTGTACTTGCCAGACAAAAACGAGATGAAGCATTTACCCAATGGCAAGCAGCAGACTACACCGAACAAGCGGCATTTGCTCAGTACCAATTGACGAAAGAAGGGTCACGCATTGAAACCAAAGCTGCTGCAGCGGGTAAAGTTCGTATGGCAGAAGGCGTTGTTAATGAAGTAAATGCAATTTTAACGGACAGTCAAATGCGTTCCCCTATAACGGGACAAGTAACCGATGTTTTATTACACAGCGGTGAATTAGTGCCCAGTGGATTTCCTGTTGTCAGCCTGATTGATATGAATGATATATGGGCAGTTTTTCAAATCAGAGAAGATGATCTAAAAAATTTCACGCTACAAAAAAAAATCAATGTTCATATTCCGGTTCTTGAGCATGATTATACCTTTAGAGTGAGTTATATTTCAGTGATGGGCAACTTTGCCATTTGGCGTGCAACAGAAAGTGGCCATGATTTTGATATGAAAACATTCAGTGTAGAGCTACGCCCTATCAAGCCGATTAAAAATTTACGAGTGGGCATGACGGTATTAATCAAACAAGCAATAAAATAATATGATGAAATTGTTTAAAAGAGAATTTCGGGCACTTTGTTGCGATCCATGGCAAATTGCATTAGCCACTTATGTCCCCATTTTCACGCTCCTCTTTTTGTGGTGGATATTTAGTTCCGCAATACCTCAAAATTTGCCCGTTGCGGTTGTCGATTATGATAATAGTCAACTCAGTCGACAACTCATTCGTTACCTTAACGCTAGCCCAAGTATAAAAGTCATTAGCTTTGCGAATACATCTGATGCACAGCAAGCAATGAAACTAGGTAACGTCTTTGCTTTAGTGACATTTCCTTATAAATTAAAAGTTGATCTGATCAGAAAAAATCAACCCACGATTGATATTCGTTATAACGCACAATTTTTATTAGTTGGAAAATTACTTTCCAGTAAAATATCAGAAAGTTTAGCCGATAAATTACACGCACTTTCAAAGATAAAACAATTACTTTTAGGGGCTACAATACACCAAGCAAATATAAACATTAACCCGATTAAACATCAATTAACAGCATTATTTAACAGCAATAATAATTACATTGCTTTTCTTAGTCCACCTATCTTAATTGCATTTCTACAGCTTGTTGCAGGCTTATCCTTTATCAATAGCATTAATTATGAATTTAAAAACAATACCACACAAACTTGGTATTCACTTGGCGTATGGAAAGTTTTATTTGTTAAAATAACATTTTACACTGCGATCATGTTACTTCATGGTAGCTTTATATACAGCTTAATTTATCAAGTCATTGGCATATCCAACAACGGATCTATTTTTACTTTATTAGTTGCACTTGCCATAATGCTTTTAGCCGTCTGGTTAATTGTCTTGTGCCTCTTTTTTGTACTGCTAAATGGGACAATAGTCACTAGTATATTCAGTGCAATTCTTGCCCCCGCTTTTGCGTTTATGGGAATAACCTTTCCCACTCAAGATATGCCTAAGCTAATACAATATTATCGGTCGATCATGCCATCAAGTCATTACATTGATATACACATTAAAGTGGTTAATTATGGCATAAATTTTGTGGACATGGTACTCGACCTATCAAGTTATGCTGGTTTTCTAGTGTTAGTGCCTATTATCGTGATGTTGATTAATAAGTATTTTTCATCATTAAAAAAACAAATGGCTTGTAGTGAAATAATTGAGGCTAAAATATGAACTTTTTGATATTAATGCGCTTTGAATTTCGTACAATATTTCATAATGTTCCCGTCATGTTAACCGTTATTGCCGCGCCTATTTTCTATTTAATGCTTTATCCATCACCGTATTTAACAGGTGTACCCACTAAGCAAACGATTGTGATCATCGATCATGATCAAACATCATTAAGCCACCAAATCATTCGCGATACAAATGCCAGTCCTAAAATTAAAGTTGTTGCCAAGGTAGGTTCAATTCAACAAGCAAAAAAAATGATTGAATCAGGTAAAGCTCGAGGTTTTTTGATTATCCCAAATAACTTTAAACACAATCTATTACTTGGACAACAAAGTACATTAAGTTACGGGGCTGATGCGAGTTATTTCCTTGTTTTTGGTGCGATTGCTAAAACATTGACTGTCATTAGCATGGAGATAAGCAAAAAAATTCAACGTAGCGGATCACTCTTTCACGGCGCGAGTATCCAAGAAATGCACCTATCACTTAATCCCATAAAGTTAAACACAGTACCTGTTTTCAATCCCACAATAAGTTATAACCCCTATTTGATACCTGGACTTTTATTACTTCTTTTGCACCAGACAATGTTAATTGCTCTAGGCACAATCGGCGCAACGCAATGGCAGAAAAAAGGCTACTGGTCTCGCGTTTCAGCAGTACAATTAGTCAGTGCTCGACTGCTTGCCTTTTTATGCATTTATAGCCTATTAACCGCACTCTATATCGGCTGGGGGTTTATGTATTATGGTGTTACATTAGTGGCTGATCTCCGTGATATGTTACTGCTAATGATCCCCTTTTTATTATCGGTTGCAACGTTAGGAATATGGCTTAGTTGCTTCTTTAAAAATACCGAGCGACCAACTCAAGTCTTTTTATTAATGGGCATGCCAATCATCTTTCTAGCAGGTTTTGTTTGGCCAATAATATTAATTCCAAAATTATTGGTAAATTTCTCACAATTAATTCCCGCAATTCCCGCAATTATGACAATGCTAAAACTCAATGAACTCGGAGCACCTTGGGCTTCGACTATCGGTGGATGGTTACAACTTTGGGCGTTATTTATCGTTTTTGGTGCCTTTGCTATTTATAATGTAAGACAACGTCAAAAGGACATCAATACAAGAATCGCTCCGATAAAAAAGACTATTTCACATAACGACGTTCAATCAAGCTAAATGAGCTTATCAATAATATAAACGCATGTTATTTAAGTCTTTTACTTGTATGCCAATTATCATTAAAGGTGCAAAATATAGCAAGCGTTGTGGCGACATCTCAAACACTAATTACATTTAGATGTATTTTTTTCATTTAAATTCCTCTCATTAGCAATACCCTTGTCAAAATGAAAGCCAACCCATTTTGGCAAGTTTTTTTAGCCTGTAAGCTATTGATTTATATAGAGAGGGAAGCTATATTTTGAGCTGAAATAAAAATTGGAGAAGGTATTGATTAATTAACGTAGTTAATCAATCAGAGGACAACCTGGCAGTATTTGAGATGGCTATCTATTAAACTTCAAATATCTTTTTATTGAAACTACTGGAAAATGTTGCGCAGCTAATCTTGGAGAGGTAATCATACTGCGCCTTACTTTTGCGCCCGATCTGACAACTGGTTAAATCATTTTGAATGGTAACGGCTATAAATAAAACACTTTGATTGGTAACGGGTAAATACCAATACCGCTAGGGGCTGTTGAGCTTTCACATTGGCAACCAAAGCATTGAGCAAGCTAGTGCGAGCATAC
>JAGLDN010000480.1 GCA_023145575.1 Psychromonas sp. | reverse complement strand
TTATAAAACAGAAGGAGAAAGTTATCGTTAAAAACAAGCTTTAAAATCAAACCAAGAAACCGGCCAAGTTCATTGACGCCAACTGGCCAAGGTAGTTGACGTCTGATACTATAGCAGGCTCCATTGAAATAATAGCATTCTACAAGAATATTTTCTTCTAATTTTGAAGGCTCTTGGGTGTTATATTATTGTCACTTGCAATTTCAGCATTTTTTTATTTTTCAATAGTTTTAATACAAGTTGACTTTTAAATTTTGCTGAATACATTGTTCTTTTTTTGCTCATTTTTATTTTTCTATTTTTGAATATATTATCTAAAATAGGAATAAGGTTGTTAAATTTATTGTTTAGATTTCATGGGGTATTATACACGAGTAGGATCAATGATAACTTTCAAATATTCAATTTCATTTAAATTGAAACACTTTGAAGTAGCTTGGGTATATATACTAAAAAACATCAGATTGGGTAATATTGATTTTGTCAAGCTCCTTAATATATCTACTTAAGTCTTCTACTTTTCCGTAGCGAGGGTAGGCGTGCATTTTAAGATAAGGTCTTGAATTTACTTCTAAAAAAATACATTTTTGCTTATTAAAGTCTGTTTCAATGCCTTTTTCCATTATCACATCAATGCCAAGAATGTTGGCATCAAAATGCGTTAATATTTCTTTAAATAGAGTAACATTTTTTTCAGAAACACATGATTTGTTAATTACTTCTACGCTACCACCATGAGCGAGTGAGATCCGATAATAGAGCATAACACGTTCATTTTTCATGGGTATGGAGGTTAGGCGATAGCCTTTTTTAGCAAGATAAGATCGGCTTTGCCGGCCTTGAGATAAGGGTGACATACAAGGATATAAATTCATTTTTTGGCGAGTCTTGTTTTCAATATCAATAAGTATATCAATCGTCGAAATACCATCGCCTATTACAAAGGGAGCATAGCGTTGTAAAATGGACATTATTTTTCCGTTTACTACGACCACACGGTAATTTTTACCTTCAAGATATTGCTCAACCACAGTGTATGGCCACCATAGTTTCGCAAGGAATATTGATTTATATAATGCTGTATAATTAGTGATTGGGAAATAACTCCCTCGCGAAAATCCGCCGACATTAGGTTTTATTACTAATGGAAAACCAACTTGCTTAGCAAATTGAATTCCTTTTAGTGGGTTAAAAAAAATAAGACCTTTTGCATGTGGTATATTGACGCTTAAAAATTTATTACGCGCTTGCGCTTTTGTTCGGCAATTTTTTCGAACGTCTAGGTTGTTGTAATTACTGCAACCATCCATAAAGGTTTTGCTTATCCATGCATAAAGCGACTTTTTTATATTCAATGTTTAGTTTCTTAATTAGGTTTATATTTTAATGATGTTTATTTTAGTGTGTAATGGTGTTGCTGGAAGTGTTTTGGTCATTAAAGCAAGCGCCCTCATTGAGTTGCTAATAAAAATAAACTTATTTATTATTGATATATTATTTGCAAGCACCACTAGGGGCATCGGTAGCATTAAGTTAATCTCTATAAGCTTAAAGTTACCGTTGATTAGATCGGTTAGTGAATCAGCGCGAACACCATAGCGTGCCATTTTAAATTTTCCGATCTGTTTGAAATGTTTCCATATTTTTTGTTTTTGCAGTAAACTTAACAAAGGTGTTAGATCTTGGTAATAGCATTGTTTATTGTAAATGCCATTAACGGGTAATGCTTCATGGCTATCGTTGCATGTTTGAGTAATGGAAAAACATGCGTATTCATTAATATTAGCAGCATTGGGAATGATAAAAATTTCAAATTCTATTTTACCTGTTGCCGGGTGCTGAATTAAATAATCATATTTGACGTTATGGCGATTTTGACGATGTATTGCTAACGCTAGTTTGTTATCAATACGAACCACTCCTTTAGAATTTTGGCCCCATTCAGGTTTAACAAAAATAGGAAATTGAGTTGGTTGGCAAATACCATCATCGCGGTACTGTGTTAATCGCCATTGAGTTGGGAGTCGTTTATCCATATCTAATTTTGAAAACAATTTTCGTTTTGTATTGTAAAATTGACTGTTGAGTTTGAAAAATCTCCAAGGAAACGCCAAAATACGGAAACAATGGAAAATGTATATGAAAACTAACGTGGCCCGTATCAACATGTATTAACCCTTTTTAATTTTTATTAGATTAAGTAATGCCATACTCAGACCTAGAATCAAAATTGAAGTCGCAGCATAAAATAGACTCCCACCATCACTTTTCCCTTCGTGTATAACTATAATACCGAGGGGCGTGAACATATGAAAGAATACGGCACCAGCCATAATAGTAGAGGCGAACAGACCGCCAACTATTCTGGTGAGTAATGGGCTGGGCTGGATTTTCATTACGCCTATTTTATTTAGTGCAAAAAAGACTGCTGGCGAGAGTAAAATGAGTGCTGTGAATAATTCAGCGATACCAACAAAATAAGAACCGTAACTCATGAAAAAACTGCCTTCTGTTTCTCCAATATAACCTTTCATCCAATTTCCAATAATACCGAATATATGTTGAGTATCAGGGTGCAAAGTGAATTTATAAGGTAATGAAAACAGAAAAACTTTTGCTATCCATAATGTAACGACCCAACTAAAAATTGATGTTTTATTTATATTCATAATTGACTCCTTTTTAATAACTGATGTTGCGCAGTTGAGACCGGCACAAGGCGTAAGGCTTCA
>JAGLDN010000048.1 GCA_023145575.1 Psychromonas sp. | reverse complement strand
CCTTTGCCAAGCTCTGTTGCCGCTTGCATTGCAATTAGCATTGTAAGTTTTGGATTAATATCAGTTGAATGCTCTAAACAGACAGCTAATGATCTTAATGCATCTTCTGGTAATTTGGGGATCGCATTAATTAAATGCGCTTGATTATTATCACGATCTAAGCGACTGGCAATATCAGCAATGCCTTGAAAACCGAGGTTTTTCCAGTCATTCCAATCTGCATTTCCTGAGAAATAGTGCTGTGCCGCTGGATAAAAAGTGGATGCAGGGCGAATAAATGCCGCATTTATTTTACTATTAAAAACGGCTAGCTTTTCAGTACTTGGCTTAAATACATAAGGATTAGAGGCTAATCGCTCTTGTAATTTTTTACTCATGTCACTGGTTAAATCATCGCCCATCGCTTCAATCACCATTTTGATAAAACTGGTTTGAGCCGTTATTTTCAAAAAGCCTTGTTCATCAATTGGCATTTTCAAAAACCAAATAAAATGATCTTTACCCTGTTGTTGAGTTTGCCAAAATACAATTGCAAAAAATGCCTGCTTTTGAATGGGGTAAGGGTAAGGCGCTTTATTTGCATCTATTTTTCTAAATTCAGAGTTTGAAATTTTTGTTACTTTTCGTCCTAATTCATAGACTCGAAACTGACATTGTGAGGCATCTAAAAAATCACTTAACGTATTGGTTTGCACAAGTATTCAACTTATTAAATAGAGAGAGTAATGGTGTTCAGAATAACATAGGGGGAAGTTAAATTGCATAAAAAAAGCCTAATTATGAGAGTAATTAGGCTTTTTTAATAGTAACCATTTAGCGTATAAACTAATAGCGATTAATAGTTGTGATGGTGCTCATGATGATGCTCTTCATGGTGATGTTCTTCATGATGATGCTCTTCGTGGTGGTGTTCTTCATGATGTTCATCGTTATTTTGTTCTTCTTGCTGAGGCGCTTCAGTTTTCTCTGCAACTTCAGTTTCAAGTGCTTCATCAACCTGATCCATTTTCTCAACTAAATTGCTCAAACGAGACTGCCACTGCTGATGATTACCAGCAAGCGCTTCATTTTCAGCTTTTAATTTTTCATTGGCTTCAAGCGCATTATTCTTTTCAGAAACGGCATCATCAAGCTTGATTTGTAGTTCTGTAATTGAATCAATTGCTTTTTCGATTTTCTTTTCTAATGCTTCTAATAGATCAAATGTCATCGTTTATTCCTTAATTAATGAGAGAGGTAGTCACTCACTAGGATAAAAGGTTAGTGGCTTTCATTCAATCAATAATTAGCATATAAATGCTTTAAAACTGGTTTAGGTTCAAATTTAAGTGATAAATGTATTTTAAATAAGCAAAATATCGAGTAAAGAAAAAAACATCACAAAATGACTAATCAATTTTTTAAAGTTTGATCACTTATTATTCAAGCTCGTTGCGCCTATTTGATGAATTGCAATATCTGCGCCGTTAAATTCATCTTCTTCACTAAGGCGAATTGGCATAAATTTATTGACCGTATAATAAACAATAAAACCACCTAAAACTGCGAATAAAACACCAGCAATTGATCCTATTAACTGACTCATAAAGCTGACACCACCTAATCCACCTAAGCTTTCAAGTCCAAATATTCCTGCTGCAATGCCTCCCCACAATCCACACATGCCATGTAAAGGCCAAACACCTAAGACATCATCAAAGGTAGGGAACTTTCTTTGCATGTAAGTAAATAGCCAAACAAATAAACCGCCTGCAATAAGGCCTGTAAATAAAGCGCCGATCGGATGCATAACATCAGATCCCGCACATACAGCCACTAA
>JAGLDN010000479.1 GCA_023145575.1 Psychromonas sp. | reverse complement strand
TAACAGGTTTTTAATCTAAAATTTTAGCTTACTACGTAACGTCAGCTAATAATTTTTTCGGTCTCCTCTCCATTGCATTACTTGTTCGCTTAAGCCCAAGCTAACTAATCACTGGCCATCTTAAATAGTCAGGTTGTTATGCTATTTCCTATCATTTTCTTCTTTGTATTCTAATTTTATTATTGTCTGCATGCTACTTTGTTAAACTGTACTATACTTGAATTATTGTAACTAAATTTATTGTAAAAGCATCACTACATTAATTTAACCAATATAACTAACACCAAATATATGAAATATGAGTGCTTGACATTACGCCGTAAAATAGAAAAGAAAAGATATTTTATAGTAATTGGTACTATTTAAAGGTCATGAATATGAAAGTTAATAACAGCATAATAATAGCACTACTTTGTATCAGCCCGTTTATCTTCGCCGGCTGTGGTGAAACTTCTGCACGGCTACCACCTACAAATATTGGTGATATAAGTAAGATTCAGGGCCTCTGGAACGTAAATTGTAGAATCTCGCCACATATCTCTGCTTATCCCAATACTGGAACGATTACCTTTTCAGAAAATTCAATGGAACGAATGTATCTGTTTTACTCTGGAGAAATTGGTAATGGAGAAACGCCACTTTGTAGTGTTCCATTATATAGTGTTACAGTGATAAGTAACATTGTACTGGGTGAAGTTATCAATGAATCTGCAAATGATGAGCATGTCAATATAGACATAACTGGAGTAAAAGCAACAATAACTTTCAGAGATGCCAATTATATAAATGCAGTGAATCAAGGTAACCAAATAAATGGCTTACCTACTGAAATTACAGACTGGACAGTAGGTGTGCCTAGAGATATTACGAATTTTAACATTAGTAATACTAATATAAATATCAGTAACGATCCATACAATATAAGATCACCGTTTTTTGATATTTATCAAGTTACAGGGAATACACTCGCTTTTGGTGATAAAAGTGGCAATAAAGATGCGGATGGTCGACCAATCGCACTTGATACAATAAAAAGTATTCGCTGAGTCAGGACAGGCATATACCCGTTACCAATCAAAGTGCACCAATGTAGGTGAAATTATAAATTTAAATTTGTTATTGATCCTACTCGTTAAAGCATGCCCGATAAAAGGTAATGTATCATCTAAAAACTCACAAATTCTTCGCCGGAACTCTTTAGCCAGTGCAAAATATTTGTGATCTCTAGCATATTCGTTCATTAATTGCACAGCCGTTCAATTGGACTTAAATTGGGGCTATATTGCGTTAATAGTGTTGTTTAATGCCACATTTTCGCGCTTCTTTTACTAGGGGCTGTTGATCTTTCACATTGGCAACCAAATCATTGAACAAGCTAGTGCGTGCATACTTTCAAAATGAATCTTTAGTTTATCGTATCGAGTGGCTATTGCCCTAAAATATTTCAACCTTGCAAAGGCGTTTTCAACTAAGTGCCTATATTTGTATAAACACCAGTCAATATCAGCATTTCCCACTTTTGAGTTTTTCTTTCTAGGGATCA
>JAGLDN010000478.1 GCA_023145575.1 Psychromonas sp. | reverse complement strand
ATACCCATGTGACGTATAAGTGCAAATTCAGCAAGGCAAATAGTACCAAGGTTCTAGGCATAAAATTGCCCTCTCGATGATTAACTTCATTATCCACCAAAGGTCGAATTAAAATAAAGACTTTAATTCTTAACTAGCTATTCTAAGGTCGAAATTTTATAACGATGTAGATTGGTACAAGTTGCCTTGGCCTGCGGTGCACAAGCTCAAAAACCAAGACTGCATTACAATAATCGAAAAGTGAATACAATTACCTAATATTATGCCTTGTTCTGATCATCGATCTTGAGCCTGACAAAGCATTTTGAAGTAACATAGGTATATAAGTACAGCACGCGTGGATTGGTCTATCAAGATCAAATTTCATTGAAATTTTCTCACGCATTTTATGAGAGCCTATAGCAAAGCATATAAAATAAATGCCTAAAAACATTGCAATTATTAGGCATAATACAACTAATTGACTAATTGACTAATTGACTAAAACCGAAAAGTTAAAATGAAAATACATAACCTCATAGTCAATAGCCAATTTATGACCAATTTAGCATTGAATCTGCCTGTTTTTTAAATTATTTTATGACCGTCAACGTTGATTTTTTTACTTTTTTAGGCTTGATTTTCTGCGTCTTTGCCTCGTTTTTAAGTGCATCATAAACTGGCTCAGGATCAAATACAATGCCTGCACCATTCTCGCGAGCATAAATGCCCTCAATCGCGTAAATTGGCACATAAATTTGCATTGGCTGTCCTCCAAACCTTGCGTTAAAAGCGACTGCATTATTGTCCATAGAAAATTCATGTACCGATTCTGGCGCTATATTTAAGATGATTTTCCCATTTTCAACAAATTTCTGAGGCACTTCAACGGCAAATTCTGTTGCTTTAACAATAATATGAGGTGTAAACTTATTATCAACAATCCAATTATAAAATGCTCTTAACAAGTATGGCCTTTTTGCTAACATAATATTCATTATACACACATCCTAATTTCACGTTCAACTTCTGTCAATGACGCTTGGAATGATTCATGTCCAAACACTCGGATCATGTAAGCTTTAAGTCCCTCAAGATCATGATCTACATCAATTTTAAAAAACGGTAAGCGCCACAGTAAAGGCGCCATATAACAATCGACGAGTGTAAAGACGTCTGACATAAAGTAATCATAATGATCAAAAATAGGCGCTATTTCTACAATAAAGGCCTGTAGCTTAACACGCGCATCGTTAGCTGAGGTGATATCTTCGCCCATAATAAGATCAACAAGCGGATACCAATCTTTCTCAAGACGATACATCATCTGACTACTTTTAGCACGTTCAACAGGATACACTGGCATTAAAGGTGGATGTGGAAAACGTTCATCTAAATACTCCATAATAATGCGTGAATTATATAATATCAGATCACGATCAATTAATACTGGTACTGTTTGATAAGGATTGGACTCCATAACTTCAGCAGGCCAATTTTGTTTATCTTCTTGTTTAAGATAGCTAATATTAACGCAAACTGCCTTTTCCGCTAAAACAATGCGCGCTCTATGGCTATATAAATCTGAATCGCCTGAAAAAAGAGTCATCTCGGAGCGTTTATTTTCAGAAACTGACATATTATTTTCTCCTAAATTAAAATATATATTCATTATCAATCAAGATACAAAATTAAGGACTTTGTATGCTGATCAATGATAGAGAGAACGTTGAATATCTATGAAGTGTAATCAACTCATCCTATCTATTCATTAAATGCTTAGATTTAACTATGTCAAAAGTAAATTAACTCAATTAATCTCAGGGAGATATTATGACGCAAAACCTCCTAGATCACAATTACACTTTGCTACTTAAAGCTAAAAAAAAACGTACTAAAAAGAGAATAACAATTAATTTTTTAATGCGCCTGACAAATTTTTATAAATTAAACGCTTATTTTACAAATTTAACACAAACTATTCTACGCAAAAGATATCTTTTGGAAATTTGCGATAAATAAACTCAATAAACGGCAGATTCAACCCTCAAGAGCATAATCGTTACGCCGCTAATGCTAGCATATGTTTTTCCATAATTTAAAATGGTGGCATGAATAATAGCACTTATTTGGACTATTATTCAACTAAATTAAATCAACAGTTTCATCGTAGATCAATTTAAAGTCTATTGATTTATACCCATCACACCTGAAGATACAGGTTTCAGCGAGAATTTAAAAGCTTAGAGGTAGAGCATTGATTGAAGAAAATGGTTATTCTCTTGCCAAAATCAATAACAATGCATATAAGCCTTTAAAACTCGCCATTTGGGGACAACTGAGTAAATCATCTTTTGCTTTGCAAGACTCGAAAAGTGAATAACAATAAAGGGTTGAAGTATTTTTTAATCCTACCGAAGGGAGCATTGCGCCTTGAACATGAATCACTCAGGTGTCCTGAGACAAGTATGTTCATGTGATGGGTATAGACCAATATTAACGTAAAAGTCCATTAGGGGCTGTTGATCTTTCACA
>JAGLDN010000477.1 GCA_023145575.1 Psychromonas sp. | reverse complement strand
ACTTTAATTACTTTAATTACTTTAAGCATAGAAGATAAATTACAAAAGAGTTTCAACGGATTGATTCATTAGATTGGTTAGAATCTCCGATCTGCGGTCGGATAAAAGCAATGGATCTTCCAGTTGTTTTACACCGACAAATTTTTAAAAACAAAGATGGTAGTGTGGGAATTTTGTATTTTGGATGGTAACGGGTATAAAAACGATCTATCAAAAAGGTGGAAAGTGGAGGTTTTTTATAATATATAAAATTAAATACTGCGCTTGCTAAATCCCCCCCAAAACAAAAAGGACACAGAGTAATCATATCTTAATGTCTTTACTTATAACGGTAAATTTGGAGGATCTAAGTCTTATAAAAGGATTCACAACATTTGGTTTAAAAACGAAGCTTTATATCAATGCACAAAAAGCAGCAATTGAGGGCTTGCATATGGAGCAAGCCTCAACTGCGTGACATCAGTCACTTAATATGCTTACAAATTAGCACGGATTATATTACGTCTTGATGTTCTTATAAATTATTGCTAGTTAGCAGGCTTAAATGCGCTTTTTTAAATATATTGTACCAAGCGTCATAGGTCGATCCGCTGAATCACGATCTCACTGAAGATCACCTGTTTTTAGCACTGTAATCATCTGTGATGGGTATATATGTTGGTCTTGCTTGCTTTTTTATTTTGTTGCCTATTTAATTAGGAGGTGAATAATATCATCTTTGAATAGGTAGCCAAAATAAGTGTACCATTACACTTCCGTTCAGTTATTAAACTTTTCATTTACATGTGTAGTTCCATAGGTTTATAAACTGGATGATCATTGGGACTTTTTTTATAGCTAGTAATAAAAAAACTCCAACAACCAGGAAAATGACGTGTCATGAAAGGGTTGTCTAAAGCGTATTTTTTAATTAATTTGCTATTATGTAAATCGCCTTTTTGAGCGTTATGTTGTAGAAATAATATCTGCATCGCCAAATCGTGATAGATAATTCGAGCTATTTCATCATTTTTTATATGATAGGAAATCATGTCCTCCTGAACATATATATGCAATCCAGAAATTAAATCCGTCTCAAAGCACTGAAGATCTCCAGTAAATTCTATTGGATGTCTCCGTGATATATCAGCAGACGTTATTTTATCTATTAGTTGCCTATGATCCATCTCTAATGGATGTATTATTGAATTTTCAGCACCCAAGTCAATAAGATTACTTCGCGTTTGTGTTATCGCCTCTATGTAACTTCGTGGCCTTCGCTTAAGTGCTGCCCTCATATAACTTGGTGGTCGAATTTTTACTTCATCCTTCTCATAGCGCGGTGGTTGAGTTCTATTTATTCCGCAAAACTCATCGTCTGCGTCATATCTTCTCCTGTCATCACTACATCGTACATCGATAAATGTGAGTAATTTTTGATGATTAATCAAGTCACCATGCACTTTCAATACACCTTCATGTATATAGTGAGGTGTAACACCGCCCTTTCCAAACCATTTGTTCACCCTAGCTTCATACTTCTCGAAAAACTTTCTCGGTCTGCCCCTGGTCATGTCATCTGCAGTTATTTCTGTGTTCAGGGATTTGTCGCCATCTAATACAGCTTGTGCAGATTTAAAAATGAGATCATTTAGACTTTCTGTGATTCGAATTCGTTCACATCCGCTAAAGCCAGGTCCTCCAGCGGACTTAAACATAATAGTTATGGAACTAGTAATAATTTCTGGTGGTTTGACCGTTTTCTTTTTAAAAATATTTGAAAATTTAAGACAATTCTTCATTTAAGCGTTCCATATATATACTCAAGTTACGTAGTTTAAATTTATTGAAGATCCAACTTAAATCTTTATTAAGCACTAAACAATCGTACTCTAGAGCTCATGATGGAGAGTGAAACTGTCCATTTGCATTGTTTCTTCAAAATTTTGAGTAACGGACAGATTAATTTTTTTGTTAAAAACGACATTTCACTTAACGATCATGTGATTAGTGCTTTAAAAACACCCAAGGCGAAATCATGAAGGTTCCTGCCTATAAAAATTTTCTCAATGTATTCTAAATTTTGATTGGCTTTTTATCTGCTTGTTTGTATGAAGATCTTAGGCAATTTCCATCAAATGCAATTATTGCAGCATGCGTGATTTTTTGACAGTCATTCATCCTCTTTGAAAACGCTTTTCTAAATTCTTTAGGATCCAATACCAAAAATGCACGACGAATCGTATGATAAGACGGTACTCCATTATCAAAAGCAGAAAACTTTATTAAACATTTTTTAAACATTAAAGTTCATCTTCACCAAAATCATTTATCTCTTCGCAACTTTCTGCTCCAATTATAGTAGCACTTATCGTCAAAATAAGATACCAGAAAGACAAGGATCAATTTTTCATGGTTGTCGAGGATCGAGAATAAGCGAAGGGTGAAACAGAAGCGTTGCTCCATTCAGTTTATGTTTATCTATTGTGTATTAGAGACTCAGAAGATCACACCTATATCCATGTGCCGCAAAAGTGCGAATTCAGCAAGGGAAATAATACCAAGGCGCTAGGCATAAAATTGAAGTATATACCCATCACACCTGAGTACAAATACGCTCTGCAACCCGATCCTTTTATATGAAAAATCGTAGTATATGTATCAGGTTTTTGTTTATTATTTTAAAAACAGCTCAATGTTTATCAATAATGTTGAATTTCGGTTGTTAATTTTATGAACTCTTCATGATTTGGCATTGCACGCTACAGTGTTTTATATTAGGTCTTACTACAATAAGCGACCTCATTCTTCGCATGGTTACAATTATAGTGGTTTAATAATTTTGGAAGGTTTGATAGCCTCTTAAATTAATTAGATAGGAATTCACAATGACAGATAAAATTTGTAAAGAACGAGCTAGTTTCACTCCAGATCAAAAGCTAGAATACGCTAAGTTAATGACTGAAGAAGGCTACACTAGCAAGCAAATAATGGAAATCTCAGGTGCAGGCCAAACTGCTGTGAAACGTTGGAAAAAACAACATTTATCAGAACAAATTGGTAAAGTAGATAACATCAAAACTGCATTAGATCCCCAACTAAGGCCAATTCAAGAATTAGAGACAATTAAAAGAAACCAAAGAGGACAATGAAATATTAAA
>JAGLDN010000476.1 GCA_023145575.1 Psychromonas sp. | reverse complement strand
AAAGGGATAAATTTACTTAATTGTATTTATCATTCTGATCAATCAAAGATCCCAATTGCGTTTAAGCTCATTACAAAAGAGATCCAATAGTCAATAGTCAATAGTCAATAAAATAATTTCCTATTTCATGAGAGTGTAAATGCCTATTCTATAGGTTTGTTTATTTAACGAGTGCAAGATCATTGATTTGAATGTTGCCTAGGGGATAATTATTTAATGTCCTTAAAACTGCGCTTGTTTTGTGCAACTCGATGACCTTCATTGCACCTTCATACTGGTGCTCTGATTTTCTTTCTATACCAAACTGATCTTTATAATTACTCGAATAGCTAAGCGTCAAAACCTTACCTTTTGTTAATCCGTTGCGACTACCCAAATTTATTTGAACACTATTACTGCCTACAGAAACTATTTTTGCAATGGGTGTTAAACACTGAATCGATTTTTCTATATCAATATTAATATTATTAAGGATTGTTATAATCGCGTGTCCATATTCTTTCTGCCAGAACTGCTTGCTATCAACATCAACTTTTTCATGTTTATTATAAGCCCACTTAGCCGCAGTTATGTAATGTTTTTTTAAAATCAATTCACTTTGTAAAGCATCATAAACATAAATAGTGATATTAAAATTTCTTGGCGGGGCTATAAACCAATATAGTAAAGAATTTTTGCTTTTAAATTCTACTGAAAGATCATTAATTTCACCATATACAATGTATTGACTGTCTGTTTGTGTTGAAAGTGTTTTTAAGGTATCGCTAAGGCTGTTATATTGAGTGCCGTTATATTTTTCTCCAAGACGCATTGGAAGTCTAACATATTTCCTGACGTTAACAGTGTTAATAGATAGCTTTAGCTGTTCATAAACCATTTTGCTAATGTTTTGATTTATTTTGTGTATATCACCATCAACGGCATGATTGGGTTTGTTTAGTTTAAACAGCGCAACCGATAATGATTTTGGATAACGCGCGGTGACACATGTATTAGCTACTGGTTGAATATCGACTTGAATAGTAACATAAAAAATATTATTTTTTTGTTGTTCATCAGTTATTATCAAAGCTTTAATTTCTCCTTCGCTGTTTAAAATTAATTCTGTTTCAGTTAATACTCCATTACTGACTTGTTCTAAATTGGATATTTTACCACCAGAGAAAGATAAGGCAGTTTTAACCGCTTGCCTAACAGCATCTTCACGCGCTACTTCTATATTTCCTCGGATAATTCCTGCGCTTCCAGAAGATTCAAACCATTCACCATAGATGCTGCCAGAGAAAAGTAATAAGCAAATAAACAGTGCTTTGAGCATCAAATTGATCATGGCAAACCTTAAAAAAAGTATTGTGAATAATATCTTATTTAACTCAGCAATTTTTGTGCCAAAATATATTTAAAGTCTTAACTTTAGTAACACCTAAAGTCTTTTAATTTATTGCCGATAATGGGGTAAGTTTAAATTTATTAAGGATATTAGATATGAAAAAGCTACTATTTTATATCTGTACTTTTTTTTTCATTTCTGCATGTACTACTTTGGTGCCATCAAATAACATTGCAAATAAAAATAATTTACAGATAAATGACGATCTTAATCTAAAAAATGTTGCAGGTACAAAACTTAAACCTGTGAGTATATCGTTTAACAGCATGCAACTAACAGATATAGTATCTTGCATGGCAGATCAGCTTTTAACAAGTTTTCCAAAAGATGAATTGTCAGAAAGTATCGTAATAACGTCACTTGTAGATTTAGATGATTATACAAAAACAGATAAATTAGGCAGAATATTGTCAGAACAATTTATGCATCAACTGCATATTCGAAAATTTACCGTTATCGACCATAAAGTTTCAGAATCAATTAGAGTTTTACCAAAAGGTGATTTCGCGCTAACACGCGAGATTAAACACATAAAACCCCTTATTAACGTAGATCGCTTGTTAGTCGGAACGATTTCAAGAAATGCCTTTGGTGCAACGGTCAACGTCCGTATTATGAATATAAATCAAAATAAAATTGAAGCTACCGCAAGTGCATTAATTCCAATTACCTTACTAAATGGAATGCAAAAAAAAATGAAAAAAATCCAATATTTAGTTAGAAATAGTAAACTACCTAATGAAACCGTCTCATTATCATCACAGTAATACAAATAATTTTAAATGTGATCAGTAAACTCGTGAATGCTATAAGTCGAAATAGCCTAATCATTGATTGTAAAAAAATAGCTAAAATAAAATATTAAATAAATTCAATTTATCTCATAAAACGTGTAAGGAATAACAATGAAAAATGTTAATTTATTTTTATTAAGATTTCTGTTAATTCTCAGCAGTGCACTTATGTTGATTGCATGTTCGTCATCAATGATAAGCCGCGAGCCAGTGAAAATCGTTTTAACAGCAGTGGGATATGCACCAATAGCATCACAAAAAGGAAAAACATTTAATCACAAAATGCTCAATGCAATTAAGTCTTCTAAAATAGAAGCTTATAAAGAATTAGCTGAGCAAATCCATGGTGTAAAAATAATAGCGGAAAATACAATGGTAGATGCACATATACAAAATGATAACATCAGTAGTAATATTACATCCGGCCTTATTCGTGGTGCAACTGTTACAAAAAGTTATCATCGAGGTGCTTTTTATATCACGGAATTAGAGTTAAATATGACAACGTTACCACCGATTAATAAACTAAATACCAATGTAAAGGCTAAAAGGCACTCAGTGATCAAGATTGCTAGTAGTCAGACCTATTATTGAGTCTTACGTATTTATCCCAAGAGATTGGTATTAGATTATATCTTTATACTATCCCAATGATTCAAGACAACGATTTAAAATTTTTTATTGCAAATTAAAATGTTTCCAAGACCAACTGCTAAAAAGGCTAAACTTTCGTTATATACAGCCATTTGTAGTGGTCACGTTTTTTGTAGTCTAAGGTTTCATGGAAACGATCATGATTAAAAAATCAATCTATTCATCCAGTTCAGATCCTCAAAATTTGATTAATTCATATTAATTTAGATATACCCGTGTTACTTCAAAGTGCTTTG
>JAGLDN010000475.1 GCA_023145575.1 Psychromonas sp. | reverse complement strand
ACAAAGATCAACAGCCCCTAGTATTAAATGAGAAAGTTCATGATAAAATGCACATTTTTTCGTAAAGTCACTTGTGGTATTGAGAAACATTCTAGCGCCAATATATAGACGTGTTCCTGAACCGACATGAAAGACGTCCCGCTCTTCCGGAAAAAAATAACACAAGGTTTGTACCGCGGCCAAATTATCCTCGCATGGGGGGGAAATCCTATATTTTCCATGCACTTCTTTTTCTCCACAACGGCCACTTCTACCAATCAATGGGTGATAGTATTGAACGCAAAAAGAAACGTAATTTTTGTTTCGTTGATCAACGAATCTTAATATTCTTGTGCTATTAGATAATATAGCATGCATTTTATTGACCTCGTCTATTAAGATCTTAATAAGCTGACAGTAGTCTTTATGCGATGGGGTTATCCCAAACCATTTTTTTAAAAGAGGTAAATGCTCAGAAAATCCAGACTTACTAGCTTCATGTGATTTTTGTGAAAAATGTACCGTTTCCCTAAATAGTTCGGCTAGTCTTATTTTTTCATTGTCACTAAAAGTACTTCCAGCATCTTCATAGGTATAATATGGACCGCCTCCGAATTTATCAAACTGCATCGTCATTATACTATCTCTGATTTCGATGGCTCTTTTACGTTTTGGTATCCTTTTTAACGCTGACAATTTGAATCTAATGCCTTCATCCTTGTCATATTCTTTAAGTTTTCTGTTGTGCGATAATTTCATTTGTTTTTACTTAATTGTTTCGACTCCATGAATAACTGACCCATTAGGCGAGAAGAGGATCATTGTTATACCCAAGCACAATTTACCGAGCTCACATTGCATTTAAAAGTAACATGAGTATAAACTAGAAATATTTTAAAATAAAAGAGTATATTGACAATCTTTTTCTATAAGGCTTATTCACAAGGCGCAATGTGAATAAGAGCTAATCCACCAAGGGATGTTTCGCGATATTTTTTATTCATGTCCTTTCCTGTTTTGTACATTGTTTCAATTACTTTATCTAGTGATATCAGTGCCTTATTACTACATTTTAATGCCATTCTAGATGCATTTATAGCTTTTATTGCACCCATTGCATTTCGCTCAATGCAAGGAACTTGAACTAATCCCGCCATTGGATCGCATGTCATTCCTAGTGAATGTTCCATAGCTATTTCTGCGGCTATGCAAACTTGCTCATTAGTACCTCCTAGGATCGCGGTCAATCCCCCCGACGCCATCGATGAAGAAACACCTATTTCACCTTGGCACCCAACTTCTGCGCCAGAGATAGATGCGTTGTTTTTATAAAGCATGCCGATTGCAGCAGAAACGGCTAAGAAATCAATCAATTGTTTTGTAGCAATGGGATGTATGAAACGATCGTAATAAGTCAACACTGCGGGAATAACACCCGCCGCGCCGTTTGTCGGAGAGGTCACAACTTGTCCCCCCGCTGCATTTTCTTCACTGATTGCAAATGCATATAAATTTATCCAATCAAGGATTTGCATTGGATCATTCTCAAGTGACTTATTAGCGTTTAATTTCTTTAATAACGGTGGTGCTCTGCGTAATAGATTTAATCCACCTTCAAGTACCCCTTCTGTTTCAAGACCACGCTTCAAACATGAGCTCATTACTTTCCAAATTTGACTGCTTTTTGAATAAATTTCTTGCTCAGTTCGATATTGCAATTCATTTTGTAAAACAACTGATCCAAGGCACATTCCCTGTTTCTCAGCTATATCTAGCCATGTCTCTGCACTCGTAAAGGGAAACGGAAGTTTGACAGGTGCTGAAGTTGATACGCCACTTTCAAATTCACCTGCTGTCTTGATAAAGCCACCGCCTACAGAGTAGTATGTTTCAGAGCATAAGGCTTCATTATTATTGTCAAACGCAGTAATTGACATGCCGTTTTCATGTAAAGTTAAATAATCCTGATGAAACTTAATATCAACATCATAGTCAAAATAAATCGTTTTTTTATTTTTAAGTGTTAATTTTTTTGATGATAATACCGCTTGGAATTCTTTCTGAGTTTTTTCCATTTCAATTGATTCAGGTTTATAGCCTAATAATCCGAGCAATATGGCTTTGTTGGTTTGATGACCTTTTCCAGTTAAAGATAATGATCCATAGAGGTCAACAACGATGCGATTTATGTTATCAAGATGAGGCTCCATTATTTGATTAAATGAATAACTTGCGATCATCGGGCCATTTGTGTGTGAACTTGAAGGACCAAGGCCGATCTTATAAATTTCAAAAATTGAATACATTTAGGCTCCTTAAATTTTAAGTTTAATATGCGCATTATTAACCAAAATGGATAATAAAAAAGCGTCAGGCAAACATTTTATTGATGTTAAAGAATTAATTTTGTAGATCCTATTGTCTCTTGATTATTTGGGGAGAAATTAAATTTGTGGCGCTAATGGCAATGAGTATTTATTAAAATACCACGCAGAATAAGGAAATTAATTAAAGGCGCAAATACCTTTATTTGGCTACCCACCCATGCATCTTCAAGATGAAAAAGTTACATATACCCATGTGACGCAAAAATGCTTTGTCAGGCTCAAGCTCGATGATCAGAACAAGGCACAATATTAGGTAATTGTTATTCAC
>JAGLDN010000474.1 GCA_023145575.1 Psychromonas sp. | reverse complement strand
CGTGACCGATCTCTCCATCTAAAAGATTCGATAGACCTGTCGCCGTTGTATAGCTCAATAAATTACAATGTAATCAATATACAGCTCAAGTATTTGTTTGTTTTTATTCATATTGTCACTTTAACAGGTTTTTAATCTAAAACTTTAGCTTACTGCGTAACATAAGTGAATAAATATGATCTAACCGTAGTTCGTGTTAAAAAAAGCTCTTACATATCATTAATAAATATTCATCGTATTAATACACAAGAAAGATTCAACCCTAATGTGCATAATCATTAAGCCGCTAGTGCTAGCATATGTTTTTTCATCATTTCAAATGGTGTTATAAATAATAGCATCTTCAGGTGTGATAGGTATATACTCAACTGGCTACTTTTACAACTAATTTAAGCTATGCACTTGAGAATTGAATCTAAGCAACAAGTAGTTGGTTAGGGAAATTTTGCTTATGCCAAATTCAGCTGACATACAAATACTACCCAAGAAAAATGTGTTACTTCAATACGAAGATATCTGTTTTTTAGTTGATTAACTCCGTTAATCAACTACCAATAGAATTAAAATAAAGACTTTAATTATTAAGGCTCATATCCTTTACAGAACATCCAGCGGAGCGATAAATCATTTTAACTAGCTCAGTTGATAAGTTATTAGTAAAATTAATATAACCTCAAATTCCACAGGATGCAACATAATATCAGCAAATTGCACTGAGATGAGAGGCATAAAGTTGCCGTTAATTCTGAATGACTGATGAGACGCACCGCATGTTTATTACTCAACAAATGATATTGTAAGTCCTTAATATAAGTCAAAATGTTGGAAGGATACATAGCAACAATGAAGTGATCTCATTGAGGTTTTAACGCCATGTCACGCAAAAATACAACAACAGACACGAACTCGACAATCAGAGTAAGGCGCAACATATCAACGATCAACAAACAGCTACGCTAATCATTTTTCGGTAGAATTAACGAAAAGATGTTAATTATTTTATGGTTACTCCCTTTCAATTATTGCAACACAAGGCTGCATTATTTTCATTAATAAGTGTTTATAATACACCACTGGCAAGACAAATTATTCCAATTAACAAAATTATAAAATTTCGACTTGGCACTATTCGTTAAAAAATAAAGTTTTTATTTTAATACGACCATTGATGTCGAGTACATTCGCACAATTTGCCGATCTGACGTTACATTTCGATGCTACATGGGTGTATAACAACGCAAATGGAGTTTGTTACCCTTACATTGGGCTCGGACTCGATTTATTGCAACATCGATGGCAACCTTGCGCGGCAAGAGCCTTCAAGGGGGTAGCAAATTAATAAACAACATCGATTAATTTGACCGGTAACGACAAGTGTAGCTAATCATTCATAGTTCTTGTCTTACACTGATAACATTTAATAACTTATCTATTTTACGGCTTTAAATAACCTACTTCCACCTTGAGTTAACCGATGTTATTGCGTGAGATCTAGATCGCAGACTTAATTTAATTCATATTACACCTGACCTTTGATCATCGAGTACAGACTGTACATTGCATCTTTAAGTCACATGAGTATAAAATTATTTTCTTTAATGATCTCGTATTTCACAGTAACATAAGTTACTACGATAAAGTTGATGATCAACAATTTATGTTTTTCCCGTTTATTTCCAAAAAGGGTTATATGGCGCATTCATTACTACCAATTGGCTCACTAACGCGTTGGAATTTTAAAAACAAAGCAACGCTATGCACCACACAAATTCAAGCTTGGCTCTATGATGATAACTCGCTAACGCTTAAGCTTGAATCATTTCCAAATAAATTTAGTGTGCAAGTAAAACAACAGGTAAAAATGAAGCCAAACAAACAACTTTCAGGTTATTTTAACCATGTACAAACAATATTAGTTCGCGAAGTTTTATTATGTTTAGATAAGATCCCCGTTATCTTTGCACAAACAGAAATTCCTGTTTCCACACTGACAGACGCCCAAGCCGAACTTTCACACACTGGCAATAATAGTATTGGTAAAATACTGTTTCGAGATCCATCTATGATCAGAGGCGAAATTGAAGTCACTTCATTTTCAACGAACTCAGTCCTGCATGATTTTTGTCAGGCCATAGATCAAAATACAGATAAAACGCTTTGGGCAAGACGCTCTCTTTTCTACATTAATAAAAAACCGTTATTGGTTAGCGAGTTATTTTTACCTGCACTAGGTCTTTACTAAATGTATTTTTCCCCTGAAAAACGACTAGCTTATTGTGAGCTAATGCGTATCGACAAACCGATTGGCACCCTTTTATTACTCTGGCCAACGTTATGGGCGTTATGGTTTTCCGCCAGAGGTTTTCCTCATTTATCCGTATTATTAATATTTATTATCGGCGTTTTTTTGATGCGTAGCGCGGGGTGTGTAATGAATGATCTTGCTGATCGCAAGGTTGATGGCTTCGTTGAGCGAACTAAAAATCGCCCCCTACCCTCAAAACGCGTCACAACTCGCGGGGCCATTATTCTTTTCTTAATATTATCTATATTTTCTTTTTTATTAGTGTTAACCCAAAATAATCTTACCATTAAATTATCGGTTATCGGCGCAATATTGGCTTTTTTATATCCTTTTATGAAACGCTTTACCAACTTGCCACAACTGTTTCTCGGGCTTGCATTTAGTTGGGCAATCCCCATGGCTTATGCTGCACAGTCGAATGAATTAACACCGGTTGTTTGGCTGATATTTTTCATTAATATTTTGTGGACAATTGCTTATGATACTCTTTATGCCATGATTGATAGAGATGATGATTTAAAAATAGGCGTAAAATCAAGCGCAATTTTATTTGGCAAATATGATAAACTCATTATTGCTTTGTTGCAGTTTTCTTGCTTGATTTTGCTGATTATATTAGGAAGGGTCGCGCAGTTAAATGCGATTTACTATTTTTGCTTAATCCTCGTTTCATTGCTATTTATAAAACAACAATTAGCCATCCAAACACGTGATAAAAAGGCTTGTTTTAAGGCCTTTCTTGATAACAATTATATTGGATTTGTCATTTTTATCGCATTATTTTTGAATTATCTTTAAAAGTCACATCGAAATATTTATCCACGAAATGCTGGACAATCGGTACTGAACACAACATTTCTTCATGGTTAGACCATTTAAATTTTGCCGCTAAAAGGGAATAGCCATTACCTCATTTTGCCCCTTATTGTGAGCCTCGAATATATGGCTGAAAGTGCATCTTGAGCAACATGCCTATAAATTCTCTATTATTGAGAATAGCGAATTAACTTAAATTTTAGTTATTTAAGCACTAAAAGTCTTTATTTTAATTCTCCCTCTTAATGATCAACTGATGTTACGTAATAAGCTAAAATTTTAGATTAAAAACCTGTTA
>JAGLDN010000473.1 GCA_023145575.1 Psychromonas sp. | reverse complement strand
AAGTATTGTAAGTTATTAAAAAAAAATAGAGTAAAGGATTCGCTTACTTTTGTCAATGGTTTATTTGCTTTTATGCAAACTTATACACCCCATAGAGCCTATATAATATAATTGGAACGCAAGATAAACATCAGGAGCAGCAATGAAAACCATTCGTAACTCATGTGAGCTACAGCCTAACGCATTAGATATTAATGTAGGTGATCAAATTGAACAGCTTGACCAACTTATTAACGATACGAAAGGCCAGGATTACTTCAATAAAACCTTTATCACCGACGGGCGGACCACGCTGTTATCAAAAGGTTTAGCGCGTTTAGCGGGGAAATCAAGCGATACTATTTTTCACCTAAAGCAAGCAATGGGTGGAGGTAAAACACATCTTATGGTGGGTTTTGGGATTCTCGCTAAAGATGCAGATTTACGCAATACATTGATAGGACAGATCCCTTATCAATCAGCTTTTTCAGCTGCGAAAATTGCAGCATTTAATGGTCGCAATAACCCAAATACTTATATATGGGGAGAAATTGCACGACAACTTGGCAAGGAAACCTTATTTCGTGAATATTGGGAAGCTGGAGCAAAAGCGCCTGATGAACAAGCATGGCTAAAGTTATTCGAGGGTGATGAGCCAATTTTAATTCTATTGGATGAAATGCCTCCATACTTTCACTACTACAGTACTCAAACATTAGGGCAAGGAACTATTGCCGATGTGATTACTCGTGCTTTTTCTAATATGCTTACAGCGGCGCAGAAAAAGAGTAATGTGTGTATTGTCGTGTCTGATTTAGAGGCTGCTTATGATACGGGGGGGGCTTTAATTCAAAAAGCCTTGGATGATGCTGCTCAAGAGCTAGGTCGTGCTGAAGTTTCTATTACACCCGTCAACCTAGAATCAAATGAAATTTATGAAATTCTAAGGAAGCGCTTATTTTCAACCTTGCCTGATACGGATGAAATAACGGATATTGCCTCAGCTTATGCTGCACGATTAGCAGAAGCGGCAAAAGCTAAAACGGTAGAACGCAGTGCAGAATCACTCGCTAATGAAATAGAAGCCACTTATCCTTTTCACCCTAGTTTTAAAAGTATTGTTGCGTTATTCAAGGAAAATGAAAAATTTAAGCAAACGCGAGGATTGATGGAGCTAGTTTCCAGGCTCTTAAAATCAGTATGGGAAAGCTCTGATGATATTTACCTGATAGGCGCACAACATTTTGATTTATCACTCTATGAGGTGAGAGAAAAGCTTGCTGATATTTCTGAAATGCGAGATGTTATTGCCAAAGACCTATGGAATTCTACCGATAGCGCCCATGCACAATTGATTGACCTGTCAAAGAGTAATAAATACGCACAGCAAGTCGGAACCTTATTATTTACAGCTAGTTTATCAACCGCCGTTAACTCTGTTAAAGGGCTTTCTGATAGTGAAATGCTGGAATGTTTGATTGACCCCAATCATCAGGCGAGTGATTTTCGAGATGCTTTTACAGAGTTACATAAAACAGCTTGGTATTTGCATGAAACCCAAGAGGGTAGAAGTTATTTTGATCACCAAGAAAATCTAACAAAAAAATTACAGGGTTATGCCGAAAAAGCACCTCAAAATAAGGTTGATGAACTGATTAGACACCAGCTTAATGAAATGTATAAGCCAACAACAAAAGAAGCTTACGAGAGGGTGTTACCGCTACCAGAAATGGATGAAGCGGATGCAGCAATTAAAACAGGGCGTGTTTTATTAATAATAAGCCCTGATGGTAAAACACCACCTGAAATTGTAAGTCGTTTTTTTGATGGTTTAATTAATAAAAATAATGTTCTAGTGCTGATGGGTGAAAAATCCTCAATGGCAGACCTGAATAAAGCCGCGCAACATGTGTATGCGGTTAAGAAAGTCGATAATGAAATTAGCGAATCCCATCCACAACGTAAAGAGTTAGATGAAAAACAAGCTCAGTATGAGCATGATTTCCAAACGACGGTCTTAGTTGTATTTGATAAATTACTTTTTCCTCGAAATGAGCAAGGTAAAGATAGGTTGCGTGACAAGGTATTAGATAGTACCTACCCGTCTAATGAATCTTACAATGGCGAGCGGCAAATTATTAAAACCTTAACCTCAGACCCAATTAAGCTTTACACACAAATAACAGAAAACTTTGATGCTTTAAAAGCGAGAGCGGATCAATGTTTATTTGCTAGCCAAAGCGAGGCCAGAAAAACGGATTTACTGGATAAGATGAAGCAAAAAACGCAAATGCCCTGGCTACCCCCGAAAGGCTTTGATTTACTTGCTCAGGAGGCTTTTCAGCGCGGCGTATGGGAAGATTTAGCTAACGGTTCTATCAGTAAGAGTCCTAAGCCTAAATTAACCTGCGTATTAGTGACATCGGAAGGGTCGCCTGATGATTATGGAAAGATTCGATTAAAAATTGATGTGTCTAATGCGGGAAATAGCCCGAGAATTTATTATCAAGAAGAGGATATCGTTACAGAAAATAGCCCAATATTGTCGGATGAAGCTTTAATAACTAATGCATTACGGGTGCAATTCCTTGCGGTTGACCCCACAGGAAAAAATAAAACAGGCACACCAACAAAATGGAAAAACCAGTTAACCCTACGCAATGATTTTAATGAAACGGCTCGCACGGTTGAATTGTTAGTTTCACCCAAAGGAAATATTCGTTATACCTTAGATGGCTCAGAACCTAGAAATGGTATGAAATATGATGGGCCGATTGAAATCGGTGATGATGCTACGACCGTCGATGTATTCGCTGAATGTGATGGTATAGAGGATAAACGTACCTTTAAGTTTTCTGCCGCAGGGTCAGATGAGGTTTTAATTATAAAAGAAAAACCAGCGCAGCTTTATTGCCCTTCATTTAAGAACCTTGATAATGCGAATAAAACCTATGAAGGTCTGAAAATGGCCAAAACTCAAAATATGACCTTTGAGAAGGTCATATTAATTATGGGAACCGATCCCAAGGTGATACACCTGTCATTAGGTGATATGACGGTAGATGCAGAATTTATTGAGAAATCACTGCAACATTTACAAACGCTACTGCCGGCTGATGCACCTGTCGTGATGAAATTTAAAAAAGTGCTTACCGAAACAGGTCATGATTTAGAACAATTTGTTGCTGCAATGGGGATCGAAATCAGTAGCGACGAGGTGATTCAATAATGAATAAAACACTTGATTTTGGAGCACCTTCTGAATTTAGCAGACATTGTTTTTATGTTGAGATTCCAGCGAATGCCAGTGAAGCAGTCAGTATCTATGAAGATTATGGTTTTGATGGTGATGAAAATCGTCGGGAAACAACAAAGTGTCGTGTTATTTTAGCGCGAAAACTGTGGAATAAAATTAGAGATGATGCGCGTAAAAACTTTAATATCCGCCTTAAAGCTAAAAAACTAAAACCAAGTTCATGGAAAGTCGGTATAAATAAACTGGATCGCTTTTTAGGGCGTGAAATATGCATTTTAGCTTGGGCAGCCGAACATGCCTCAATCAAGGAATGCCCTATTATTTGTCAAAAATGGCTGGCATTACGTCCAGAAGAGCGTTGGTGGTTTTACTCTAAAGCGGCCTCTGAAGCTGGACTAGCGGAACAAACGCAACGTGGTTGGCGAAAATCTTTATATTGCGCTTTATCCGATGGCGAAAGCATTAAGTTAAACCAGCCTGTAAAGCCTAAAATGAAAAAAAAAGCTTCTGATGAAGGCATTTCTTTATCGTTATTTGATTTTATTGAACAAGGAGAGATTTAATGGCACTTCAGCCTTTTGAATGGAAAGATAGGCAGGCTTTAATTGAACACTTGTTTCCTGTGCAGAAAATTTCTTCGGAGAGTTATAAAGAGCAAATGGCGGGTTCTGGCAAAACACTTACGGCTTTAGGAAGTTATTGGAAAGGACGTAAGCCTTTAATTCTTAATAAAGCCTGCATTTTAGGGGCATTGCTTCCTGTGAGTGATGACGCACTTAAAGACCTTGACGTTTTTGAGTTATTAATGGCGATGGATACGCAATCCCTGCAAAAACGTATTGAAGCCTCCTTGCCAGCCTCTAAACATGATGAAGTGGATGAATATTTGGTTTTGCCTTATAACGAACAAGTACGCAAGGCAAAGCGTCCTGAAGAGTGTGGTGATGATTTATTTAAACCTATTTGGTCGAAGGTTAATGCACATTTAGGGACGACTGCGAATACTTTTCCTGAACTGATGGAGCAAATGGGTATTGCACGTTTTGGGCATCGTCCAAAAGTCGCTGATGTGTTTTGTGGTAGTGGGCAAATTCCTTTTGAAGCAGCACGTTTGGGTTGTGATGTATATGCCTCGGACTTAAATCCGATTGCTTGTATGTTGACGTGGGGAGGGTTTAATATTGTTGGTGCAAGTCCTGAAAAACGTATAGAAATTGATAACTCACAAAAAACATTAGCCAAAAAGGTACAAGCTGAGATTGATGCATTAGAGGTTGAATCCGATGGTAATGGCTGGCGAGCAAAAGCATTTTTATATTGCGTTGAAGTAGTATGTCCTGAGAGTGGCTGGAAAGTACCGCTAATTCCTAGCTTTATTATTAGTCAACCACGAACAGGTATAAAAAATAATGTGGTCGCTAAGTTAGTGCCTATTGTTGCTGAAAAACGCTATGACATTGAGATTGTGGAATGGGTCGATAGTGAAGATATTTTAAATTATAAAAATGGGTCAGTTCAAAAAGGTCATGTTGTTCATTCACCTGATGGTGTAACCGTTTATCGCACAAGTATTAACAATATTCGCGGTGACTATAAAGAAGGAAAAGAGAATAAAAATTGTCTACGCTTATGGGAGAAAAATGATTTTATTCCGCGAGTAGACGATATTTTTCAAGAAAGGCTTTATTGTGTGCAGTGGATAAAAAAGGAGCTTTCTAGTAATAAAATTGAATATGAGTTTCGTTCAGTAACAGACGATGATTTAAAACGTGAGCAAACTGTAATTGATTTTGTGCAATTAAATTTAAGTGACTGGCAGGAACAGGGCTTTATTCCTGATATGGTAATTGAAAAAGGATACAATACAGATCAGCCTATTCGTGAACGTGGTTGGACACATTGGCACCATTTGTTTAATGCTAGGCAGTTGCTGGTTACTTGTTTAATAAATAAAAGAATCAGTAAAACAACTTCATTTTGTCTTTCACAAGCAATTAATTGGAATAGTAAATTATGTCACTGGAATATTGCTAGTGGCGGCGGTGGTAGCTTGGCTCAAACTTTTTATAATCAAGCACTAAATACTTTTTTTGCTTATGGAACAAGAGGAACAAAGCAAGTATTATCCCAAATGATGATAGGGGGAAACCTATATCCATTAATAGATGATTTGCAGGTAAGTGTTCAAGCTCACCCCGCCCAAAACCTAGAAGTTGAAAACGACATTTACATCACCGACCCACCCTACGGCGACGCCGTCAAATATGAAGAGATTACTGAGTTTTTCATAGCCTGGCTCAGAAAAAATCCACCTGATGAGTTCGCCCGCTGGACTTGGGACAGTCGTCGTTCCCTTGCAATCAAGGGTGAAGATGAAGGCTTCCGTCAGGGGATGGTGGCCGCCTACCGCAAGATGACAGAGAAGATGCCGGATAATGGTATTCAAGTGCTGATGTTTACTCACCAGAGCGGCACTATCTGGGCGGATATGGCAAATATCATCTGGGCGAGCGGCTTGCAGGTGACAGCGGCGTGGTATGTGGTGACCGAAACTGACTCAGCTCTGCGCCAGGGGGCTAATGTTAAAGGCACGAATATTTTGGTTCTCCGCAAAAGACATCAGGAGCTTGAGACTTTCCGGGATGATCTTGGTTGGGAAATTGAAGAGGCGGTAAAAGAACAGGTCGAATCGCTTATGGGGCTGGATAAAAAGGTTCGGGCTCAAGGTTCTGAAGGGCTCTATACCGATGCTGACCTGCATATGGCAGGATATGCCGCTGCTCTCAAGGTGCTTACAGCCTACTCCAGAATCGACGGCA
>JAGLDN010000472.1 GCA_023145575.1 Psychromonas sp. | reverse complement strand
AAATCGAGTGGGAAAGGGTTTTCGATTGTTTCTGTGGTTTCTATTGCAACGCTTTCTTCGACTTGGCTCTCTGTAGTCATTTTTTATCCTTTGATTATGCTTTTTTTTATTCTTTTATTAAAAGGACAACTGCATGTGTAGCAATGCCCTCTTTTCTACCCGTATAGCCTAATTTCTCTGTCGTTGTCGCTTTTACGTTTACTTGATCAAGCGAAGTGGCTAATACCTTTGCAATTTCAGTGCGCATTTGTTCAATATAAGGTGCCATTTTAGGTGCTTGAGCAACAATGGTAATATCAAGATTTCCTATTTTATAGCCTTTCTCTCTGATTTGCTGATAAACATTTTTCAATAATATTCGGCTGTCTATTCCAGAAAACTCGGCATCAGTATCAGGAAAGTGCTTTCCGATATCTCCTAGCGCTAATGCACCCAATAACGCATCACATAAGGCATGTAATGCAACATCACCATCTGAATGCGCAATGAGCCCTTGATCATAGGGGATTTTAATACCAGCCATTGTTATTGGCCCAACACCACCAAATTTATGAACGTCAAAGCCATGTCCTATTCGAATCATATTATTGCCTTTCTATGTTGTTTTAAAAATAACTCTGCAAGGATAAGATCTTCTTGTCGCGTTACTTTTAGGTTGTCACTTCGCCCCTCAATGATAACAACGGGAATACCAGCCATTTCCATTGCAGAAGCTTCATCCGTTATTTTTTCGGGTGTTTTATTATTTCTTATTGCATCGATAAGTATTGATGTTTGGAAAAGCTGAGGCGTTAACGCATGCCATAAATCTTCACGATCAACCGTTTGTTTTATTTGATCATCACTAAACGTCCGCTTCATCGTATCGCGCACTCTCGATCCTAAAATTGCCCCGCTATTATTAGATTCTGCATGCAGAATTAACTTATCAATATCTTCATTAGTAATACAAGGTCTTGCTGCATCATGGACTAACACATAACTTTTAGGATCGATATTACAAAGCGCAGCTAAAACCGAATCTACCCGTTCTTTTCCACCTACAACAGTTTGTAATTTTCTGTGTGAAGATAAGCTTAACTGAGAGAACCAATTATCATTACTCGCCAAAGACACAACAACATTTGAAATTTTAGGGTGCGACAAGAAAGGCGTTAAACTATGTTCAATGATGGTTTTATCAAGCAAAGGAAGGTATTGTTTTGGGATTTCAGCACCAACGCGCTTTCCAATACCCGCTGCAACAATGACCGCAGTGAAAGAGAGTTTATTCATGGCATTACTCACTTGGTATTATTCTAAAAAAAGTTTCGCCTTGTTTGATTAAACCAAGTTCATTGCGGGCGCGCTCTTCAATTGCCCCTTCTCTGTTTTTTAGATTGTAAATCTCAGCATACATTAATTGATTCCTATCGATTAATAGCTGGTTTTTCTCTAATGCCACATTTACCTCAGCCGCTACAACATGATTTTTTTCAATGCCATTTTTACCAAACCAAAGCGTATATTGCTGTATCGCTAATAACGAAAGCAACGAAAATATAAATAAACGCATATAAATCCTGATATTAAAAGGCAGTTATTTAAAGAAATATAACACAAATTTACTGCGTATTAATATAACTACCTATTCTTGTTTAATATTAACTAACTTATTTTTTCCAAAATAATAACTTGGTCTCTAAATCTGGGTAGAGAGGGTGAACAAATAATTTATAACCACTTAATAATGCGACAATTATTTTAATAACTACCATTTGGTCAATGCCTAACAAATAGTAAGCATATCCGCCAACAAATGCAGATAAGAACATAAAACTTTGATATATTTTAATATTTTTCACACTTAGCGCGATTAAAATAATCACAAAATCAGCCCAAGTTAACAGCATACCTAATGAAGGATCTGCAAGATAAGCGTTGATAGCAAAATTTAAAAAATAAATTAATGCCGCAATCATTAATACTAAAAATACATTAATGACCTTTTTAGATACATTGGTGAAGTCATTTAAATAGCGATAAAAACTAACACTTCCGACCACTAAATTAAGTAATACTTTTGGCATAACGCCAATCATAAAACCCCAAACAACATCATTTGCTACAGATAAAAATGACGCTAAACGCATTCGCTGCATAGTATTAAAAACAAGTAAAAATATGTAAAAAACAACACTTGTCCAACCTAAAATTTGTACGATACTATCCATGTTTGTTAAATCCTAATGTTTAAAAATAGTTTAAAAATAATATAAAAAAAATCCCCACCGAAGTGAGGATTTATAATTAAAAGTTACAATTTAACTTAAAAGTTAAAAGTACCTTTAACTTCAGCAAGACCACGGTAAGGTGCTTTCTCGCCTAAAGCTTCTTCAATGCGAAGAAGTTGGTTGTACTTAGCAACACGATCAGAACGGCTTAAAGAACCAGTTTTGATTTGGCCTGCAGCAGTACCAACAGCTAGATCAGCAATTGTTGAATCTTCAGTTTCACCAGAACGGTGAGAGATAACAGCAGTAAAGCCAGCATCTTTAGCCATTTTGATTGCAGCAAGCGTTTCAGTTAAAGAACCGATTTGGTTGAATTTGATTAGGATTGAGTTAGTAATTCCTTCATCAATACCACGCTTAAGAATCTTAGTGTTTGTAACGAATAAATCATCACCAACTAATTGAATTTTATCACCAAGAAGTTCAGTCTGGTGTTTGAAGCCAGCCCAATCAGACTCGTCAAGACCATCTTCGATAGAAACGATAGGGTAATCTTTAACTAGACCTTCAAGGAAGTAGTTGAATTCTTCAGCTGTGAAAGTTTTGCCTTCACCCGTTAGCTCGTAGTTACCAGTTTCTTTGTTGTAGAACTCAGAAGCAGCACAATCCATCGCTAATGTGATGTCTTTACCTAGCTCGTAACCAGCGTTTGCAACAGCAACTTTGATTGCAGCAAGTGCAGCAGCGTTAGATGGAAGGTTTGGTGCGAAACCACCTTCATCACCAACAGCAGTTGAGTGACCGTCAGCTTTAAG
>JAGLDN010000471.1 GCA_023145575.1 Psychromonas sp. | reverse complement strand
ATACCCATGTGACGTATAAGTGCAAATTCAGCAAGGCAAATAGTACCAAGGTTCTAGGCATAAAATTGCCCTCTCGATGATTAACTTCATTATCCACCAAAGGTCGAATTAAAATAAAGACTTTAATTCCTAAGTAGTTATTCTACATAGAGATTTTATAACAACGCAGGTTGGTACAAGTTGCCTTGCCCTGCGGGACACAAGCTCGAAAACCAAGACTGCGTTACAAAACAATCGAAAAGTGAGCAACAATTGCCTAATATTGTGCCTTGTTCTGATTATCGAGCTTGAGCCTGACAAAGCATTTTTACGTCACATGGGTATATGTACTTATTTTAGGAGTTATAGGTTGATTAATATACTGCTGGTCGATGATCATGAATTAATGCGTACAGGAATAAGACGTATAATAGAAGATGTTAGAGGAATGACGGTTATTGGTGAAGCTGATAGTGGTGAAAATGCTGTCGCTTGGTGCCGTAAAAATGACCCTGATATTATTTTAATGGATATCAATATGCCTGGCATCGGTGGTTTGGATGCAATGCATAAAATTATGCGCATCAATGATGATATAAAAATAATTATGCTTACGATGCACACTGAAAATCCATTTCCAAGCAAAGTAATGCAAGCTGGAGCATCTGGATATCTGAGTAAAGATGCAGGACCTGATGAGGTGTTGAATGCAATTAGAAGTGTGAATGGTGGGCAACGTTATTTAACACCAGAGATAGCACAACAAATGGCGCTTTCACAAATAGCACCAATATCAGAAGATCCGTTTCGCATTTTATCTGAACGAGAATTACAGATAATGATGATGATAACTAAAGGCCAACGAGTTGTTGATATTTCTGAAGAGTTACAGTTAGGTTCTAAAACAGTCAACAGTTATCGTTATCGACTTTTCAAAAAATTAGGCGTGCAAGGTGATGTTGAATTAACGCACTTAGCACTTCGTCACGGTATGCTTGACTCAGAAATGTTGTGACAATAAAAATAGCTGAAGATAAAATGAGTGATGCACCACTCCTTTTTGATTCATCTTTATTTTTAAAATCGGTAAGCACCCAGCCAGGTGTTTATTGTATGCTTAATGTAAATCACACTGTTATTTACGTTGGCAAGGCAAAAAATCTCAAGAAACGTCTAGCAAATTACTTTTCTTTAACACAAAAGCACCCTAAAACCCTCGCTCTTGTCAGTCATATTGAACACATAAAAGTAACAATAACCCACACCGAAACCGAAGCACTGATTTTAGAGCACAATTTTATAAAGCAATATCAGCCTAAATACAATGTATTGTTACGCGATGATAAATCTTATCCTTACCTTTTTTTGAGTGACCATCAACATCCACAGTTGACCATGGTGAGAACTCCAAATAAAAAAAGAAAAGGACAATATTTTGGCCCCTATCCCAGCGCTGGTGCTGTGCGAGAAAGTTTACATTTAATGCAGAAGCTGTTCCCCATTCGCCAGTGCGAAGATAGCTATTATAGTAATCGTTCACGCCCTTGCTTGCAGTATCAAATAAAACGTTGTTTAGCACCTTGCGTGAAGGCGGTTAAGCAGTCGGAATATGATCAACAAGTGCAATTAGCCAGAGACTTCTTACAAGGTAAAAGCCAGCAAATTATTGAGCTGCTCGTGATGCAAATGCAGCAAGCAAGTGATAATTTAGCCTTTGAAAAAGCAGCACAAAGGCGAGATCAAATTCAGTCTTTAAAAAAGGTTCAAGAGCAACAGTGGGTTACTGGTGATGTTAAACAGCTTGATGTTCTAGGATTTGTTTATGAGCAAGGTGTTGCAAGCATTCATTTACTCTTTATTCGTAATGCTCGTATCTTAGGTAGTAGAAATTATTTTCCTAAAGTGCCACAAAACTCAACAAGGGATGAAATATTAATGGCTTTTCTTAGCCAGTTTTATCTCTCTGGCCAAAATGGACGTGCCATTCCGGAGGAAATATTACTCAGTGATGATTTCTCCGAACGTTTTGTTTTTTGTGAATTTTTTTCTAATTTTTGTGGTTATAAAATCACATTAAAAATAGCGTTGCATGGTGAGCGTTTAAAATTTATTAAATTAGCGACAACAAACGCGAAAGTTTCATTAACGATGTATTTAACACAAAAGAATAATACTCAGCAACGCTATCAGACGCTTGAAGATGAACTGGGTTTGCTGGTAAAGATCAAACGTATGGAATGTTATGATATTTCCCATATGATGGGAGAAAAAACGGTTGCTTCCTGCGTCGTTTTTAATAGAGAAGGAGCTATAAAGTCAGCATACCGCCGCTTTAATATTTCAGGCATCACACCTGGTGATGATTATGCGGCTATGGCACAAGTACTCGCAAGACGTTTTAAAGGTAAGCAGGAAATTGCCAATATTCCCAATATTATTTTTATCGATGGTGGGCTAGGTCAGTTAAATCAAGCAGAGAAAATCATATCATCGTTAGCGCTCAATTTTATTAGCGAGAATGGGGAAGATCATTACCCACTACTCATTGGTATTGCAAAAGGTGTGACACGTAAGGCGGGGCTTGAAACGATAATACTGGGTAAAACTTATGAAATAGTGGAGCTATCCGCAGATTCACCTGCTCTTCATCTTATACAACAAATTCGCGATGAATCGCACCGTTTTGCAATAACGGGTCACAGACAACAACGAGATAAAAAACGCCGAATAAGTACATTAGAAAGCATTGAAGGCATAGGCCATCTGCGCAGGAAAAAGTTATTAAGTCATTTTGGTGGACTAAAAGGTGTTAAATCAGCCAGTATTGATGAATTGGCAAAAGTATCAGGTATTAGTAAAAATATGGCTGAAACTATTTACGAAGCACTAAGCGATATCCATGAATAAAATAAATCATATGTGATAATAAATTTAATGTCATTATGGACTGTTGATCTTTCACATTAGCAATCAAATCATTGCGCATGCTAGTGCCAACATGCTTTTATAATGAATATATAACTTGTCGTATCGGGTAGCTATCGCTCTAAAATG
>JAGLDN010000470.1 GCA_023145575.1 Psychromonas sp. | reverse complement strand
GGGCTTGTTAAAAGTAACCAATGGCATCAAAACATGCTTCAAAAAGGCTTGATAGTTTCTATCGCACATTATAATGCTTACATCTGCTCACCACTCATTGCAGAATATATTGTTCATACCCACATTGATCACGCGCTTATGGATGAAATGATAAGCACCCTGAACACAAACTCTGCACCTTATTATCTTAATCATGTTCAGTCTAATGATTTACCTTGTTGGAAAATGCGCCTCATGATTGCAGCGCAAACACAAGATCACCTGTTTGAATCGCTGGCATTAACACCATTTACTGCGCTCGCGCATAAGCATACCGCATTTTTCATTGACACCTGCGATTTTGAAAATGATACAAGTGAAGTAAATAAACAGCGTTTTTTGAATAAGTCGCTGGCCTTTCAATTTCAAGTATTAGCGCCTCTTTTATATAATGGCGTTGTCTCACTTGAAAATACTGATAATATCCTCACTATCGCCGAGCAGTGCTATCAACAATATCTTCTAAAAACGGGTAAACATCAGCCTATGTTTGCGGCAATGCTGGCGCAACAATATTTAGCGCGAAATCAATTAGATTTACTGCCAAAATTGTTATCTGCAAAGTGTGCTTGGTCTATTTCGATTGGCGCCTGTTTAACTTTGCTTAAAGGAAACCCTGTAAAAGCAATTGAAGAATTTGAACTTGCATTAAAAGAAAAGCGTAAAGAAACAAAAAAACGTACCATAGCGCTCTTTAATTTCGAAAATATGTTTTATTTATTAGCCAATATTGCAGTTGGAAATACCGCGATGGTGCTAAAAAAAATCAACGCTTTAGAAAAAAAAGAAAACCACCCTGCTTGGGCGCAAGTTTATTCCGCGTTAAGAACAGGAGCTGCTCTTGCTCTTAATAAAAGGCCAATTCCTTTAAGATTCACTACGTCAGAACACGCAATCCCTTTTGCTGGCATACTTGAGCTTTGTTTTGCTTACTGGTTTGCCGATCTTACGAAATATAATCAAAAAATAACCCTTGAAGATTCGCTCAAACGAGCGCAACAAAACAACTACTCGCTCTTTGCTGAGCAAGCAAATGCAATGCTTGCAAAAATAAAAGCAAGCTACCTTTTGACAAACAGTAAAACACAACCAATTTACGATCTTATCCCTCCTATTTGTCAGTGGCAACGTTCTCTTGATGCACTAAAAAACATAAACCAAACAGAAAATGGCGAGCCTGTTAAAGCAAAATCAGACACTCGCATGGTGTGGTGGATCACCCGCGGCACATTTGAACTATCCCCTCGAGAACAAAAACAAGGTAAAAAAGGGGCTTGGACGAAAGGACGCGCTGTATCGCTCAAAAAATTACATCGTGAAATTTTCAATTATGATTACCTCACGCCTCAAGATCTTAAAATATGCGCTCATATTCAAGAATACAGCGATGGTGGCTGGTATGGTGCAACCTCTTTTGAGTTAAATGAAAAAGCAATTTATGCGGCGATTGATCACCCTCATTTGTATTGGGCAGAAGATAAATCTCAAGCTGTCGCATTATCAACAGAATCGCCCACTTTATTGATCGCTGAAAAAGGAAAAAACCTTAAAATTGCACTCAAACCTTTTCCTGAAAATGAAATGAATATCGTTAGAGAAGATGAGTACACGTTAAAATTAGTCAACTTTGATGCTGAACATCATCGTATCGCCGAGATTTTAACGCGTGACGGATTAACTGTACCAGCCTCTGCTAAACAGCAAGTATTAGATTCCATTTCAACGATAGCGCCATTCTTAACGATTCATTCTGATATTGGTGGCGGCACAAAAGACTGCGAAGAAGTCGAAAGTGATAAACAACTTTATATGCAGATTAGTGTCCTTGACGAAGGTGTTATAAAAATAGCCGCGACGATTTGCCCGCTTGGTGAATTAGGCCCCGCTTTTCCGCCAGCACAGGGCAGTAAAGTGATCATGAGCGAGATTCAAGGCAAGCAATTACAAACAATGCGTGATTTAGCAGATGAATCCAAACAGCTTGCTTCATTATCACAAATTGCGCCTGCCTTGTTTGCTAATGAAGATGCGCAGTGGTTTATTGAAGATCCTCAGCAAGCATTAATCACCATTGAAGCCATGCAAAATAGCGAACAATTAAAATTGGTTTGGCAAGAAGGCAAAAAAATAAAGCTTAACAAAACTGCTACAACCAGCAATATGAGCGTAAAAGTAGGCAAGAAAACAGATTGGTTTGAATTGAGCGGAAGCTTGCAAGTCGATGAAGATACTATCTTACCTTTAGAGCATTTATTGGCTTTAATTAGCGAGTCAACAGGGCGTTTTATTGAACTTGAAAAAGGCGAGTATTTAGCATTAACGGAGCAATTATATCAACGCCTACAACGTCTTCAGGGCTTAACAAGATCCAATAAAAAAGGCCTTGAATTTCATCCGCTCGCGAGTCAAGCAATGGATGAATTAAGCG
>JAGLDN010000047.1 GCA_023145575.1 Psychromonas sp. | reverse complement strand
ATAATTACAAAAAAGTAAATTCTATGTAGCGCATCTGCGTCCATTTCCTTGCAAATAAAGTATTCAGCGGAACGTGGCTTTAATAATTCAGAAAAATGTGGAGATCATGGTGAGAAATAAATTCAACCAGCGCGTTGTGAAATCAGATTCTTCTAAAAAAAATAATTCATTGAGTTCCAGACGCTGGATGCATGAGCATATTAATGATAAGTATGTTAAAGAGGCTAATAAGCGAGGATTACGCTCTAGAGCTGTTTTTAAATTAGAAGAAATTAACGCGCAAGATAAAGTTATTCGTTGTGGAATGACGATAGTTGACCTAGGCGCTGCGCCAGGTAGCTGGTCGCAATTGGCGGTCGATACCGTGGGCTGTCATGGTAAAGTAATCGCTTGTGATATTTTAGCAATGGATCCCATTGCTGGCGTTGATTTTTTGCAGGGAGATTTTCGAGAAGATCCTGTATTAATGGCGTTGCTCAAGCGAATTAATGGAAATAATGTAGATGTACTTTTATCTGATATGGCGCCTAATATAAGTGGAAATGCAGCGATGGATCAACCTAAATCGATGCATTTAGCAGCGTTAGCCCTTGATATGTGTCGGATTGTTCTTATCAAAGGAGGTGGTTTTGTTGTAAAAGTTTTTATGGGTGCCGATTTTGATGCTTTTATGGTAGAAGTTAAAACCCTTTTTAAGGTTGTTAAAATACGAAAGCCAAATTCATCTCGATCACGATCTAGAGAATTATTTATTGTTGCAACGGAGTTTAAAGGTCAATTAATGTAACGCCATGCATGACTTTTGCAAGAAAGAGCATGCTGAGGTTGCAGTGGTTTATTTTTGAGTAATATATTGGCAAGCATACCTGATCCATGAGTTAATATCATACGACTTAGTCGTCAAGATAAAGCGCACATTTTCTAGCCGATACCTTATTCATATTCAACTGACCTGTTAGCTGACCGAACACAGTTTCATGTAGTCGACGAGTTCTATTAAAAAAAGTTTGTTCGGTATGTTCAAGATAATCGACCATATTATCGACTATTGGCGTTTCTAGTTTTATTGCCTGCTCGTTGTCTAAATTACTTTTTAAAAGGGATGATAAATAGCCCTTATCTCCCAAATGATTGTGACTTTTAACTTTGAGCAGTTCCCAAACAGCCTCTCGTTCGCTGCCTGATGTACTTGTTAGGGTGAAAATTACAATATCCCCCTGATCATCGACAAGTAAATGTCCTTTAAATAATAAGTCTCTGAGTTACTTGTACAATATCAATATCAATACTCAGCCTCGCCTTTAAAGCTTTTACTTTTGTTTGCTCGCTTAAAGTGATCGATGCCCATTGGAAAACCATCAACAATGAAACATTGAGCATTCATCTTCATTTTTTTATTTAATTCCTCTCGGAGTAAATGCTTCACATGCGACAAGTTCGATGCTTGTTTTGCGAATTCTGAACGTGATCTTAGTTGAGTAAATAGCGAAAAACAATGCGTTTTAAAGTAGTTATAAATCTCTAGATCTGTATCAATTGAAAGAAATTCATTAATAATGTCCATTGTAATGAACTGTGTATCTGTCAATTTTGGTCTAAAACCTAGCTTTCTTAGCTTTGTACCTTCAAGTATTTTTTTGCATTGTCATCTGTCAAGCAATAGACACTAATGATATACGCTTTTAATGAAATGATCTTGTTCACTTTATTTGTTGTTTGACGATAACAATATAAAG
>JAGLDN010000469.1 GCA_023145575.1 Psychromonas sp. | reverse complement strand
CTAAATAAACCTAAATAAACCTAAAGTAGGAACAATATGAGAAAAAGTAACATTTTAAACAAAACTTGGATGAAATATATTTTCATCTTTTCCGCATTCAGTGGGATTAATAATATTGCCTTTGCGGATCCAGGTGACATGGAAATTAGCAATATGGCTGGTCCTTCGCCTATTACTATTAAAACTTGTTCATATGATGCAGGTGCAATTTGTTCTTTAACTTGGAATGGCAAGGAATTTATTAATGATTATGATCACGGAAGACAGCTTCAATCGGCAGCATCTTTTGATGGATTAGGTGAAAAGTATAATCCAACAGAGGCTGGAGCCTCTGAAGCGACAGATGGTATAAATCCGCATCCGAGTAGTAGTGTTTTAATAGATTTTTGGAGTTACAAAAATGTATTTTCTACAGAAACTAAAATGGCTTTTTGGAAGCCAGTAGATGGGCAAGCTACTTCAAACTATAGATGGGTGAAATATGTACAAATTGGGCTCCAAGGACTTCCACATGTAATATCTTATCAAACTTGGGCTACTATACCTGATAGTGAGCATCCTCGTAGTGGTATATTTGAAGCGGTAATGGGTTATATGCCATCAGAATTTTCTAACTTCTGGACTTATGATATTAAGCATAATAAGCTTACTCCCTTGAAAAAAGGAGGTCCTGACGAACAAAACCTACCTGTTATTTTGTCAACGCCAGATGGCGGTTGGGCGATGGGAATTTATTCATCAAACAGTCCTCAGAAGTCTTGGCCTACGGTAGGCTATGGCACATTCCGTTTTATTCCTCAAAAAGTTGTTAAATGGAATAATGTATTCAGGGTCAATAACCCGCATGGTGTTATTCGTTTTATATCATACGTTATTGTTGGGTCGTTACAAGATGTCAGGGATTCCATGCACAAGCTATCAGGCTATATAAGTGCTCACGCGTCGCGGGATCGTGGTAATGCATTAATTGTGAAGTAGTTAAAGCATCATAAGAGCAGATTGTTGATATCACGGGGTTTTAGCTTGACCTAGATACGTTTAGGACGGATTTCGCTCGAAAGTATGAACTAGTATCGAAGAGATTTAAACCACTATAAATGCTAAGGTAAAGGTCTTCTTCATGTTATTAGGCCTAAGAATGATTTTCTGTGTTTGTTACGAAAGTGTATAAATACACTCAGATTCAGTGGGAGGCAACAGTTAAACCAGTCCGTTGGTTGTCCTCTGGCATTCATATGATATTGTAATATCGGTATCTGTCTATAAAGTTGCAACAATTTATTGTTATTATGCCGCTGATTTTCGCGGTTTAATTTCTTCTTTAAATGGTTTATTAATATAAATAACACCTATTGCATCACCATTTCTTGTGTCACCAGAGTAACGTTCAGGATACCTTAACTCAAATTTCGGGGTTAAAATAAACGATAAAGTTACCAGTAACCAATTGTTTTAATCAATAAAACTGATTAATGTTATATAATAGTTGTTAACTAGACAAAGTAAAAATAACAACAAGGCGTTAAATGAATTATGGCACAAACTCAATTGCTTCTTAATCGAAGCCAGCCTTGCGCGTCACAATCTAAAAGGAAGTCATCAATCAATAATTAACGCAAAGCTTGAATCTCAACCATATTCAGCTTGTTTTAGTAGCCAATCTTGTTGCGTCGTTACGTCATATGGGTATATACTTTTTATTCCTAATTAATTTAGAAATATTCTACTCAGGTAAATTGTATGTTAATTAAAGTGCCCAAAAAATCAGATTTAAAAGAAGATCAGATAACCGATGAAGGTGTTTATCATGCGCGTCGTAGTATTCTTAAAAAAATAGGACTCGCTACTGCTGTATTGCCTTTCTCAAATGCGGTGCAGGCAGGATTCTTTGATTTTCTTAAAAGTGATAAAGGCGATAAAACAAAACACGACAATGCAAACTTTATTTTTCCACGAATACCCCTTAAATACTCTAAAAACAAGAAATTCCAATTACTTACTCCACTTACACCCGAAAAAAAAATTCTCCACTACAATAATTTTTATGAATTTGGTACAGGCAAGGCGGATCCATTTGAATACGGACAACATTTTAAGGTCGATCCATGGTCGCTTACAATTGACGGACTTGTTGATAAGCCGGTGACGCTCCATTATGAAGATTTATTAAAACGTTTTGATATTGAAGAGCGCTTATATAGAATGCGTTGCGTTGAAGCTTGGTCGATGAATATACCGTGGTTAGGTTTCTCGTTATCGACATTATTAAAATCTATTTCGCCTAAATCGACTGCGAAATATGTGCGGTTTGAAACCTTATATGATCCAACACAAATGAGAGGACAAAAATCTAGTTTTATTGGGGGTGGGGTTGATTTCCCTTACGTCGAGGCATTACGGATGGATGAGGCGATGAATGATTTGACCTTACTTTCTGTCGGGTTATACGGGAAAACGCTTGCGCCTCAATCTGGGGCGGCAATTCGCTTAATTGTACCATGGAAATATGGCTTTAAAGGCATTAAGTCTATTGTCAAAATAACCCTGACGGCTACACAGCCGGTTAATACTTGGAATAAAATTGCTCGCAGTGAATATGGTTTTTATGCCAATGTTAACCCTAAGGTTGATCACCCTCGTTGGAGTCAGGCAAGTGAACGTTTCATTGGTGCAGGAAGCGCGTTTTCAGAAAAAAGGAAACCGACGTTAATGTTTAATGGTTATGGTGATGAGGTAGCTAGCTTGTATAAAAATTTAGACTTGCGCAAAAACTTTTAAAATGAAATTTTCTAAGAAACATCTATTTTTTCTTAAGATATTAATTCATCTTGCTTATATTTTTACTTTTATTTATTTATGGTATCTCCTTGATCAAGATTTGCTAGGGGGAGATCCTATCAAGGAGTTAACACATTTTCTTGGAAAAACAGCGTTGAATAGTTTGTTATTAACACTTGCGGTCACACCAATTTCCAGGCGTTTTAAACAGCCCGTATTGATGCAAACAAGGCGTTTAATTGGTTTGTATACTTTTTTTTGGGCAACCCTACATGTGTTGGTGTTTGCTCGGTTTGAATTAAGTTGGGATCTTACATTATTTTTTTCAGAGGTGTATAAGCGACCTTATTTGACACTTGGAGCGATTGCTTGGTTTATTTTGGTGCTATTGAGCATAACGTCAATAGGATATATTCGTAAAAAAATGAAAAAGAGTTGGCTGACATTACACCGATTTGTCTATCTCGCGATCATATTAATTGTGATCCACTATTTCTGGTCAGTTAAATCAGGATTAATAGAGCCGAGTATTTATATTGCTATTTGTTTGCTTTTATTATCAGAGCGTCGCGCTTTTTGTAAATTTAAGAATTAAGTAACCTGCGTATAAGAGTTTATTGTAATTATGGACTTTCAATTCCAATTACAATAAATAGCTTTTCTAATTTGCTGCTTAAAATAACTTACTTGTGTGTTGTAAGTTTCATCTACATAACAGTTACTTGCATCAGACCATCCTTGAATAAAGCTATTTTTATGAGTAAAATATAGATAACCTACTTAATGTAATTCGTATTATTACTGTGCGCTTACGAATAACGCCCCACCGAGTTTGGATACTTGCACCAATCAACAAAATTATAAAATTTCCAATTAAAGCAACGAGTTAAGCATTAAAGTCTTTATTTTAAATCGCCCTTTGCTGATTAACGTATTTAATCATCAGGAGGGTAATTTTATACATCGTATCTTAGCACAATTTACCTATCTGACGTTGCATTTCGACGTAATATAGATATAAAAGTAAATATCCTTAACGAGTCCCCCATTGATTGGGAGAACACTCCTTTGGAATAAAATATTGTACGAATATAGCGAGCCAATGAGCGATCAGAGAAACTCATTATATCAAGGTTATAGTAACCATGTCGTCTTTGATAAAAGTGGTTGCGAAATATAATCTAATTTTAAAATTGTTTTTTCTAATGTTTTTATAATATCTCATTCATTAGTGTCGCATATGAAATATATTTGTGTGAACTCCCACCATAAGAAAATCCATCAAAACTAGCCATATCAAACGGCTGCTTATTCAAGGCAACTGAAGGTGTCTGTATGTGTTGTAACTCAATAAAAGTATAAGGCCTTCTCCAAAGCCATTGCCTATTTTTTACCGCGTGTAAATCTTCATTGGGTAATCTTTCATTAGAAAAGCTATAAAAGTATAAACAAAATCCATATTCTTTTACCGCTTGGATGGACATTAATCTCATTTTAAGTATTTTTTCAAAATAATATGTAGATTTTTGCAAATCATGAATTCGAAGCGTGATATGTGCAAATATTCCTTGAGGTCCTATCGGATGAATGTTGTTATCTATTTTTTCTTCATATCCTAAAAAACCTTGCTGAAGTAACTCAATAATAAATCCTTTGGGATCAGTTATTTTGGCCATATAACCAATATCTTTAAATTGAACGGGAGAAGAAACCACTATATTCTTTTTATGAAGATGCTCTACTGCTAGATCAAGATTTTTTAATGTAATGCCAATTTTCCAATAAAAATCATTTGGAGTCGAGATATAAGGCATACTCTGTTTTTTGTGGAAACAAATCGTGCAACTCTCTTTGTTGAACCCAAAAATCATCGTATCAATTGTTGAAAAATTTTTCATGCCTAAAATATCGACATAAAATGCTTTAAGTCCGTCAAAATTATCGACCCTAAAATGCTGTTTTGTTATTTTATTTATTAATTTTTTCATTATGATCAACACCTCATTAATATAACGCAGGGTTCACAGCAATTGAATTAGAACTAATACCAATTACAAAAAATAGCTTTCTATTTTACTGCTTAATCTAAATTACTTCTGCGTTTTAAGTTTCATATAGCAAATAGCAACTTACATCAATTTGAGCCGAATATTAAGTTTTTTCTGAATAAAATTTAGATGACATACTTAATGTAATT
>JAGLDN010000468.1 GCA_023145575.1 Psychromonas sp. | reverse complement strand
GGGTATCGTCCTTGTGTTGCTCTATTAATAAGCGGGCGATCTCTTGACTCTAATAAAGCTTTGTATTTTTTTGAACTGATGCCATGAACAAATAAATTAGGATCATAACTTGGGCTGGAAATTAAACTTAAAATTGCCCCTGTTTTCACATTCATGACGATAATGCTACCGCGACGATTGCCTAGCAGTTCTTGTGCTTTTAATTGCAATTTAATATCAATATTGAGTTTAATATCTTTGCCAGGTATCGGAGGAGTAAACTCTAACGTACGGATAACCTTTCCCCAACTATCAACCTCAACTTGTCGTTGACCTGGCTCACCATGCAAAAGTGATTCGTAATATTTTTCAACACCTAATTTGCCGATGTAATTTGTTGAGCGATAACGGGCTGTTTCACCATTTTTTTCAATGCGTTTTTTATCTTTACTGTTAATTTTAGCAATGTAGCCTAAGACATGAGTAAATGTATCACCAAAAGGGTAATAGCGTTTTAAATCAGCCTGTATTGAAAAACCTTTGAATTTATGTTGATTAACGGTAAAGAGAGCCGCATCTTCTTCGCTTAACTGTGCGCGTAGTGTGACCGCTTTAAAAGATCGTGAACGATAATTGTGTTTCTTAAAATTATTTAGTTCTTCATCGCTGAGGGAGAGTAGCTCAGTGAGGGCAACTAAATCTTCAGCTAAATTGTCCGTTTTTTTAACAACGACTTTTAAACTGTAAACAGAACGATTTTCAGCAAGAATAATACCGTTACGATCGTATATCAAACCACGATTAGGCGGGATAATTTGTAAATTTATTCGGTTTGCATTGGAGCGAGTTTGGTATTTTTCAAAGGAGGTGACTTGCAAAAAATACAAGTTGCTGATTAAGATACCAACAGCGCAGAGAATAAGTAAAAAAACGACTAAGGTTCTGCGCATAAATAAGGCGGATTCAGCGGCGTGATTTCTTATATTGTCGCGGGGCTTCTTAAACAAAAGTTACTCTCGGTGATAAGGGTGATTTATAGTAAGGGTGTAAGCGCGATACAGGCTCTCTGCAACGATAATCCGAACAAGAGGATGAGGGAGCGTTAATGCAGAAAGTGACCAGCGTTGTTGTGAGCGAGCAATACATTCTGGCGACAAACCTTCCGGGCCACCGATCAGCAAACTGATATTACAAGCATCAAGTTGCCATTTTGTCATTGCTTGGGCGAGTTGAGGCGTTGTCCAAGGCTTACCAGTGACTTCAAGCGTTACGATTTTATTACCTTTAGGAATGGCAGACAGGGTAAGTTCACCTTCTTTTTTTAGGATCCTTTGTATGTCTGCATTTTTTCCGCGCTTCCCTGCGGGTATCTCTAGCAATTCAAGTTTCAGTTCATTTGGAAAACGGCGAGCATATTCTTGATAGCCTTTTTCAACCCAGTCAGGCATTTTAGTCCCAACTGCGATTAACTGAATTTTCATTAAGCAGTGGGTTCCCAAAGTGCTTCAAGTTGATAATATTCGCGTGCTTCTTCTTGCATAACATGCAAAACAACATTACCTAAATCAACGAGTACCCAATCACTGTCTGTAAGTCCTTCAACACCGATAGCCTGTTCACCCGCATTTTTTGTTGCAAGTGCAGTTTGTTCCGCGATTGAGCGTACATGGCGCTTTGAATTCCCAGTACAAATAATCATGGTGTCGGTTACATCTGAAATGTCAGCTACATTAATCACAGCAATGTCTCTCGCTTTCATATCTTCTATTTGTTCTAAAACAAACGCATTTAATTCTTTATCTTGCAAAAGGTATTCCTTTCAATTGTTTATAAATATCATTTTTAAA
>JAGLDN010000467.1 GCA_023145575.1 Psychromonas sp. | reverse complement strand
ATTTTATAACAACGCTAATTTGTGCAAGTTACCTTGCCCTTCGGGGCTTTAACTCAAATACCAGTCCTGCGTTATAACAGTCGAAAAGTGAGTAACAATAAAAGAATTAACATGTTCTCGTTAATTCTACCGACAAATGATTAGCGTAGCTAATCGTTGATAGGCCTTATGTTATGCCTTGCTCTGATCCTCGAGCTAAAGCCTGACAGAGCACTTTGAAGTAACACGGGTATAAATGTTTTTTATTTAAACTAATGCCAAACGATTAACTTCGCTAATCGTTGAGAGCTCATTCAATTTCGACTTTGCTTAGATCCCGAGCGTCGACTAGATAAAGCCCTTGAGTTTCCACGATATAGAGACTTAATCACACAGATCAAGTAATACAAAAAAGAGAAGGATAAGTTAAATAATTCAATATGATACTTAATACCTCTGTTGATCATATTGTTAGTGTCATCAGCAAATCACAGAGTCTCTATTTTGGAATGCGGCAAACAACGATCCACAACATCGACGAATAGTGATGATGGATCACGCGATTACCGATTTGTATGTCTTGATCATTATATTACGTGATGAGAGGGGGCATAACTCTACAGGCGAATATTCTTATATTATATTTGAAGAGTTGTGTATCTGAGATCCCCAAGTTCATCATGAACGCTATAGCGAAATCCTTGCAATTATTGTGAAATCTGCCAGAGCTTTTCAAAGGATCTTTCATCACTGCTAGTTGGATCAGGATCTCAAATACATCACTGATTTACGCTCTTTGTTTAATCGCAACTTTTCATAGCGAGTATTCACTCTTGGTAAGGGAAATGTTGCACCGAAAAGAACTCTATCAACCGAAGTTATTAGATCCACCATAATTAATGTAAAAGTCTCTGTATGCAAAAGCATCTGTCAGTGGCTATTTATGTTATCATTATATCTAAAGACGCTCACAGCAAATATTTTCTCATTGAGGTTATTGAATCCTGCATAGTTAGGGTGTTCATTGAACAATTCTGCTAATGTATATACCCATGTAACGTAAAAGTGCAAATTCAGCAAGGGAAATAGTACCTTAACAATATGCCGATCTGACGTTGCATTTTTACGTCACATTGGTATATACCACCAAAACTAAAAACTAATGGAGAAATGATGAACTTAGAGCAGACATTAAGCACTCCTTATTTCATAATAAATGAAAATCAGTTGATTGAAAACCTTGAAAAAGCAAAAACACTAAAAATGCTCTCTGGGGCTAAATTATTGTTGGCTTTAAAATGCTTTTCTACTTTTGGTACCTTTGAAACGATCAAGCCTTACTTAGATGGCACCACAAGCTCAGGATCTTATGAAGTAAAGCTTGGACATGAAACATTTGGCGGTGAAACACACGCTTACAGTGTTGGCTATTCAAAACAAGATATTGAAGATATAAAGGGCTTGTCTAATAAAATTATTTTCAATTCTCGGTCACAATTAAACGCACATTATGAGGCCTGCAAAAATCAAGCTTCTCTAGGGTTGCGCATCAACCCAGAACGCAGTATTGCAATCCAAAATTTAGCTGATCCGAGTCGTCCTTTTTCGCGACTTGGTGTTAAAAAAAATTTACTCGATTTATCCGTTTTAGATAAAGTTGATGGCTTTATGTTTCATATGAATTGTGAAAACAAGGATGTGAATACGTTTATCGAACTGTTAGATCACATTTCAGATACGTTTGCCATGTATCTCGACAAACTTAGCTGGCTCAGTTTAGGCGGGGGAATATTTTTTACCTATCCAGATTACCCCATTAAAAAACTGGCGAATGCATTAAAAACATTCTCAATAAAACACAATATCCAATTGTATTTAGAGCCAGGCGAAGCGATTATTACAAGGACCACAGATCTTGTTGTAAGCGTGATTGATATTGTTGAAAATATAAAGAAAATTGCCATCGTTGACAGCGCTACTGAAGCACATCGTTTAGATACGCTAATTTATGATGAGCCAGCCTTTGTTCGTGGATCTTCATCTGGCGGTAAATATTCTTATATTATTGGATCTTGCTCTTGTTTAGCTGGCGACCAATTTTGTGAGGCACAATTTACAAGTCCTCTTAACATTGGTCAAAAATTGCATATCATGGATAGTGGTGGCTACACTATGGTTAAGCTTAATTGGTTTAATGGCTTAAAAATGCCAAGTATTTACTTCAAACATAGTAATGGTAAAATCGATCAATTAAATAAATTTTCGTATGATGATTTTAAGGCATCATTGGGGCGCTAAACCAAGAAATTAGCAAAGATAATTGATGCCGGTCATACATGGGAATTTACGTCTGATAGTTTACCTCAACCCTTGCTATATGTTGCAGCCTTAATAATAACGGGAATAAATAAAAGATAGGTGACATGTTGTGCCTTGACCTGACATTCTAGCTACTGGCGGAAATGGCATCTTTACGCCGCATGGGTATATAATGAGCCTAAGTAGTATTTACATCAGTAAATATCTATGAAACAGTGTGTTATGATAATTACATTAAGTATGTAACCTAAATTTCACACAGGGAAAATAGTTTAATTCAAGGCGAAAGTTGATGTAAATGGCTGTTTGCTTTTTGAAAATTATAACGTGGAAGTAAGTTATTTTAGGCAGTAAAATAGAAAAGCTATTCATTGTAATTGGTATTACTTGTATTTATTCTCTTGTCAACCACCAAAATACCTACAAATTTAATTCTTCCTCCTCCCTAGAAGGCTGTATGTGCAATATTAAGTGTCCATATTAATACCATCAATCAGACATTGAATAATGGCACTTCTACTTTTGCCTGTTTTAAGTTTAATTTTATCTATTTTGTCAGATGCTTCTTGTGTTATGGTGAAATTATATGGTCTAGCACTAGCTTCAGCACGTTGAGCTCTTCTGGCGCGTTGAGTTGAAGTAGCTTTCATTCTATTGATTAACTCTATTTTCTCGGTAGGGCTGGTGTTTAGGAAGTAAAACCCTAATATTAGCGCGTAATACATGTCTTTATAGCTATTGGTTGGCATTAGGCTAGAATAGGGGAGAAAATGACGGTAATAACCCCAACAATCAATAATTTCCTGTTCATTGTCTTTAGGTAGCCATTTAAACTTAAAACTTTCAATAAGGCAATTTTGCCAACTGGCTCTCATATTTTGTAAAAGAGTATATTGATCTGATCCTCTTAATTGATCATCAAAATACTCAAAAACATGATTGGAGCACCATTCGAAGCTAGTATCTTCAAGTTGTTTTATTGGTGTATCAGTGGAGAGTTTAATATTGACGTAATACACGCAATGAAGACGCAGCAGTTTATTATTTTGTTCACTGGTGAACCATTCGAATTTTGAATCTGCAATGTAGGTTTTATCAACAAAGTTTATTGTTTCATTAAACTCTTCTAGATTTCTTTCTTCATTAAATTCATTTTGTTCAAATATTAAGTTAATTTGATTTTTTTCTTCTTCAGCTCCCTTTGCATCTCTTTTGATAGAATGAAAGTCACTTTCATTAGAAGTGGGTAGGTTCGTATAAACATTAGTGAGATGTCTATTGTTCCTTATTTTATTGAACCATATTTTTAGGGGGAAGTTTGTATTTCGCATTCGAACCCTCATGTGATTGCTTTGAGTGTTTCTAGTTTATAAAGCACCCTGAAAGTTGAAAGTGTACCTTAATAGCTTTAGTTCCGCACCAAGTATATTTTTTAGCCAAAAAGAACACATTACTTTTATTTTGCTTGTTTAATGTTCACTTTTTGCGTATGTAGTTGCTTTAAATAATATTTACAATGCTTTTTTTTAAATATGCAACTCTTCGCAGTGGTGCTGAATGTCGGCAAATATAGACTTATCATCAACATCGTGTAGCACAAGCTTTTGATTATTTAGAGACACAAACAGCGTAGACTTATCATCAACATCGTGTAGCACAGAGGATGCAGTGATCAATTAATTTAATCACCCTATTGTATTCAAGCGTGTAATTACGCTGACATTTATTTTGGGTTACCATACTGTTAAACTCGTGTGTTCTAGCCTTATTATATTTGATAATGTAATTAGTTATGGAATACTTCATTTCTAAAAATGTGCTGTAATTGATATTATAAGCAATTAAAGGTAAGAGATCAGCGAAGGTGTATACCTAATTCTGCAAATACCCTTTTAGATATGAGGAACGATCTGAACTTCAAATTTGATGATAAACCGATTTAAAGCTGGTTCCAATTTCTAATTGGCATTTTTCCATTTATTACAAGCCGTTTGAATTGAAAATAAACAACCTTGAACGTTGCTGCATCATTTGGAATTCCTGTCTCGTTTTAACTGACTTTCTAATAACACTGTTTAACGACTCGATTGGATTAGTGGTGTAGTTCGATTCCATTATTGGTGTAAATCACTTTTCGAATATCTTCTGGGTACACAAAGAGTGTATTTAAATTTTCCCAGTTAATGCGCCAAGACCGGCTTATTTGAGGGTATTTATCATTCCATTTATCTGAGGCTCGTGCTAATTCAAGCTCTGCTTTATCCTAGGTAAGTGATTGATATGTAATGTTTAAATTGGAAGTTGCTGTGTTGTCGTTTTCACAAGGTACAAATTGCAGTGAGTTGCGTACCTTATGAACAATACAGCGTTTAATTTTTTGTTTTGAGTTAGGTTGCATTAATAGCATCAGGAAACACTTTTAGCACATCAAACAGGCGATTAAGTTATTTCTCATGCCTTTATTTTGAAATAGATCGTGACTAAAAGTCAGTATTTAGTCCCTTCATTATTAGATATCCACATGCCCAATAAGTCTTTATGATCTTCAATGTTTATTCATAATACAAGATAAATTAGCCTTGCTAATCACTCGTTTATTTTGACGAATTTTTTAGAACAACACAGTCCATATATAAAATGGCATAAGTAGAATTTAACGCTCTACTTTGCAATTCAACGACGTTATTTGTTACTGAGTTAGTGACTTGGGAGACAAGCCGTGCGGATATGTCTGCACCATACATTTCTTGGAATACAGCTGTTATATCACGCGTGCTCATTTCTTTTTTATAAAGTGTCAGAATTTGTTCATCCATGCCTGTTATACACGTTTGACGCTTCTTAACTCGCTGAAGTTCAAAGCTTTAATCTTTATCGTGAGGAGTCTGTATTTCAATATTGTAATGACAGCCTTTAGGCGTTTACTTGAATAACCATTACGGCTGTTATTGTTATTTATCGCATTGGAGTGATCTTTAGCTTCAACAAAGTGATGCGTCATGTCTGAGCTTAGTGTCACTTCAACTGTAATTTAAATTAACATGGTATTAAATGGTCAAGATCTTCAGGCGTTTTAAGACCTTAAAGTAGCTCGTTAGCAACAGCTTGCATTTGTTCTGTCATCATTGTGTTTCTTGTTTCTTTTATAGATCTTACATAATAAGCATTTACACAGTACTTTTCACACCTTCTGAACAGCACCAGAACGCTGTATTTTAATTTACATAACCTACGTATTCACGCATTATTTTCTAATCCCGCATTTCTTGTGCAGCTTCTTTAACAGTGTAATTTCGCTCAAGAGCCAGCGCGGCGGCTCCAAGTTTAAATTATGTTGTATATGTTGGTCTTGCTTGCTTATTTATTTTCTCACTTATTTTATTATGAGGTGAATAATTTCATCTCTTGCTACGTGGCCAAAATAATTGTACCTCTATAACCATTACAGGATAGCCTTGATCGCGTTGAATTAATGTGCTGCCAATATGGATTGAATACGCAGAAGATATGGAATGAATATGGAGTTAGCAAAGTTAATATGAAATGAATATGGAGTTATAGAGAAGTTAATATGAAATGAATATGGATTGAATCCTCAGTAAATATGGAATGAATATGGAGTTAGAGCGAAGTTAATATGAAATGAATATGGTATATAAATGCAAAGTGACTGTTCGGTGAATATAGGGGCGTGATCCTAACTGTGTAAACACCCTCTTATACTCATCACGGTTGAAGATACTCGTTTCTGGACACCTGAGTGATTCATTGAGGGCGTTCAATATTCTGTGTCAACGAATTAAATATCTAAAAATTTATCTAATCGAACATCAAAATAAATGGCTAACTGTGAGAATGCCTGCCTCCAATTTTGGGTTGGCATTGTCCATTTTTCTGTTGCATTGAGTATGCCAACATACGGAAGTTTCAGCAAGCTATTTGAATTAGGGAATGCTCCTTTTGTTTTTGTTAACTTTTTAAACTGACGATGTACTATAGTGGTTTAATAATTTTGGAAGGTTTGATAGCCTCTTAAATTAATTATACAGGAATTTACCATGACAAATAAAATCCGTAAAGAGCGAGCCAATTTCACTCCAGATCAAAAATTAGAATACGCTAAGCTAATGACTGCAGAAGACTACACTAGCAAGCAAATAATGGAAATATCAGGTGCAGGGCAAACGGCAGTAAGCCGTTGGAAAAACAATATTTAGCAGAACAAATTGGTAAAACAGATAACACCAAAACTGCATTAGATCCTCAATTAAGGCGAATTCA
>JAGLDN010000466.1 GCA_023145575.1 Psychromonas sp. | reverse complement strand
AACAAAGATCAACAGCCCCTAATTATCCATTTAATTTAGTAGTTTTCTATAAATAACTTATTGATATTATTTTTAATATTGGCGTTTGATACTCAACGCATTTGTTTATCATTCAATAATGTGATGACTTTGAACTACCTTAAAAATAGACTCATAAGCATAAATAACTTATCATACCACTGTGTTGAGTGTAGTTGTCAGAGTTTCTGAATGTATAATAGTTAACAACATGACTGCTGATTGAGTTACAACAGACGATTCAGAGTCATGAAGGTATTCTCTATTTAGTTAAAAAATTAGTGAATATCTAGGCTGATTGGTATAAACTCAATGTTATAATGAACCAAGTTTTCATTAGATCCTTAAAAAAATAGTTAGTTATAGTAATCCCCATTTAGAATTCACTGGCTTTTTAGGTTCACACAAACTTATTGTCATTATCATTACTTAATTGTCGAGGACTCTTGTGTCAGGGTTGTTGTTGGTTATAAATTTTAATTGGAATAATGTGAGCAGGATCATTAAACTTAGATTTCAAAGCAAATAATAGAAATTTTTTGTCGATTTTTTATATATAGTTTAGCTATTTTTTATAAAATAGCTAAACTACCATAGATGAAATTTTAATTAAGTAAATATCTTGGAGAGTATCTTGTCACAGAAAAATGATGATCCACAACAAGTAAGTGCAGAAGAATTTGAATTGTTATCCGAATTAATGATGGAGGTTGATGAGATAGAAAGTAAAGAAGTTGAATTTGATATTGGAGGTCGAAATGGAAAAGATGCTTTGCTTTTTCAACTTGGACTTGCCGATGATTTACAGCTAATTGCAAATTATGGAAAGCATCACTTAGTCTTTCCTGTGCAAATGAAAATGGGTGACTTTTCAAATTTTAGTTTAGCCCTTAAATCACCTAAAGTTTTTGAGAAGGGAGAACATTTGCGCTCTTGGCGTTTAAATGTAGACAGTACGATCAGACTTGTAAATTCTCAAGAGGAGGAGTTGAAATACAAAATTAAAGATATTTCTGCATCAGGTATTTCTTTAGTAATTGAAGATGAAGAAAACTTTGAATTTCCAGAAGAATTAAATGACATTTATTTAAAACTTCCCAATCTTGACAAATTACTGATATCAGGTTCTAAAATTCGGCGGATTGATGCAAAAAGTGTTGCTTATTCACTCGGAGGATCAACGGATGATGAGGTATTATCATTACTTGCGGAATATTTATTTGAGCGACATGCTGATACGCATCCAGAAGCACATGTACAAAAGTTTCACAGTACATCATAAATAACACATTAACAGACAATTTGATATAGGGGACATTGCAATTGTCTTTTTCCCTTACAGCTTAACTGGTTTGTTCTTTGAAGATATATTGAACTAACATGAGTATATTAACTTTCATCAATAGATAATTATATAACCGTAGTTTAAATTAACTTTAACATAAAATTTCTCTTTTGTTATTTTAATATTGTTTTATAATTAATTGATTCTTAGATACTTTTTGTTACGGGCTTGTGGAACTTTGAAGCCATGTGATATATACCCATGTGAAGTAAAAGTGCAAATTCAACAAGGGAAATAGTACCAAGGTGCTAGGCACAAAATTGCCCTCTCGATGATTAACTGAGTTAATCTCCAAAGGTCGAATTAAAATAA
>JAGLDN010000465.1 GCA_023145575.1 Psychromonas sp. | reverse complement strand
GCAGGTCTCAACTGCGTAACATCAGCTACCAATTATATAAAGTACATAATTTAAATTTTACACAGGAAATAGAAAAATTATTTATTGTAATTGGTATAACAGCTTGATTTTTATTCCCATGCGGCTTAAAGATGAAAAGTCAGAACTGTAAATTGTACCGCGGTAGTCAGCATAAATTCTTAACTCGTCGTTCTATACCGAAATTTTATAAAGTCGTAGATTGGTGCAAGTAACCAAGACATGTGGAATTTTAGGTCGAATGCGGCTCCTTGCTCTGACATTCGATCTAAAGGTTGATATTGCATTGTTACGTCACATTGGTATAAATAGAAATTAGAGCATAACAAGATTACTCTATTTCTTGCTATAAACCCATGACATCCAATAATTGATCTTCATACCTGAAGCGCGACTCCATCACCTCACCGAGATCTGACAGATCTACATCAAAAGATTGTAATATTTTATCTGTTGCATCTACAGCATATTTATCATTAAAATTAAGTACAGTTTCTGTTGTTAATTTAATACGTAAATATAATTCTTCAACAAAATTTAAATTTTTTCCATCTTCACCCTTGCAGTAACCAATAATTTGTTCATATATTTCAAAGTGACCTATCGAGGTATAATCGAGTAATAAACGACAATATTCATTCACTTTGATCTGATCGGGTAATTCTCGATTAGTCATTTGACCTGATACTCCTGCAATATCGCAAAATAAAACCACAATCTTTTGCCGCGCATCTAACCAACTCTTAATAGTTGATAGTGAATCACCCCAAATTTCCTTCGCACGTGTATCTTTCGTTAGCATGAGTTGCTCCTTAAATATTTTCTATATAATTAAAGTAGATAAAAATTTAATAAACGTCAACAACAATTTGAATATCTAGGTTATTTTCAGGTATATACCCATGAAACTTCAAAATGTAAAGTCAGCAATGCAAATAGTGTCCAGTTGCTAGGCATAAAACACCCCTCTGAGATGATTAACTTCCTTAATCATCAAGGGTCGAATTAAAATAAAGACTTTAATTCTTAACTCGTTATTCTAGGTCGACTTGTTTATGAACAGTAAGTTATAACTTTGTTGATTGGTACTAGCAGCCGCTCCGTTCGGCGCTTAAGCTTGATTTTTTATGAAAAAAAGGCACTGCTTCGTTTTGACATTAGATAAGTGAATAACAATTTTCTTATGTTACGCTTTGCTCTGATGTCCGAGCTAATGACGGATAAAGCAATTTTACGTCACATGGGTATATACTCGTAATCTTCGAAAAAGATCCTATTATCGGAAAAATATCTTGTTTTTTAATTTAAAAAGATCAGACTATAAGTATACAAATATTATTATCTTACAGACTGAAAATTCATTAGATCTCGTTATAAAATGAGACAAGACCAAATCACAAATAGCACAAAAAACACACGCGACGTTTATTAAATAGGCAGGGCCCATGTCAGTACCACATAGTATGAACTCAGTAGTTATTCACGCTTAATGTCTATATTTTTGTTGGTAAATTTCATAAAATAACTTTTAATAAATTTAGGTTTTACTTCACTTTAGCCACTAAAATTTACCTCCAAATTGAAGGGGAACGCTTGGAAACGGTAAACTAACTTAACCAACTGTTATAACAAGCCATTTAATAATTTTGCTTTGTAAAATAAACAGAATTAAGAATGAATGGATCGTATAAAAGCATTTTTATCAGTTGAAGGTTAGTTTTAAGATATCATTGCTCAAGCATATCGATAACATAAAAAGGCATTATACGGCATTTAAATGTTACAAAAACATTCAAAAAATTACATTAAAAAATGGTGGTTCAGAGAGCCTTTTGGCAACACTCAAACTGGATTGCTGATAGCTTATTTAACAGAACTTATTTGTTAACCTATGTTATTGGTATAAGTATAGAGTAGTATTTAAATAGGGAGTGAAATGAAAACAGATCTGATTAATATTAAGCAAAAAAAAGCTTGGTGGTTTATTGTTGCTCACGAACAGATTGTATTGGAACCACACGGCCGTTTTATCCCTTATGGTAAAATGAAGGAACTTTTTTTTTCTAATTTATCTATTAAAAACAAAATTAAGATTGGCATATTTGAATCTTGCCCTTGTTACCTTATTTCTCTGACAAATAAAATAGACATTAAATTAGGCGAATATAAGCCACTGCGTTCAATTTTAGGTAAAGTGGATGATGCTCTTTTTGCTATGGCAGGGCGCGCGTTACAGCTAGACTTATTTCATAAAACGCATCAATTTTGCGGACAATGTGGTCAAAAAATGCTTCATATTGATTGGGAGTTTGCCATGCAATGTGATAACAATAACTGTAGACATCGTTGCTATCCACGCATTTCACCTTGTGTTATCGTTGCAATCTGTAAACAAAAACAAATTTTACTTGCACTTCACAAACACCATTATAGCGAACAACAAATTTTTACTAATCTAGCCGGTTTTGTTGAAGCAGGTGAAACATTAGAGCAATGTATTCATCGCGAAATCTTTGAGGAGAGTAATATTCAAGTGAAGAACATTCAATACGTTGCAAGCCAACCTTGGCCATTTCCACATTCATTAATGATGGGATTTGTCGCTGATTATGCTTCAGGTGATATAAAAGTAGACACCAACGAATTAATTAGCGCACAGTGGTTTGACATTGATGATCTTCCTTCCTTACCAAATGTTGGTACTATCGCCAGAAAATTGATTAATAAAGTCGTTAATGAAGTATAATTTTGTTAATCTCCTATAATTTTTTAAAGGATAATAAAGTAATATGCCGCAACTTAAAAATGATCGCTACATTCGCGCTTTATTCAAACAAGATGTTGATAAAACACCTGTTTGGATGATGCGCCAAGCTGGTCGTTACTTACCAGAATACAAAACCACACGGGAAAAAGCAGGTGATTTTATGTCGCTTTGCCGCAGTGCTGACCTTGCATGTGAAGTTACCCTACAGCCCCTTCATCGTTTTAAACTTGATGCTGCTATCTTATTTTCTGATATTTTAACAATTCCTGATGCGATGGGACTTGGTTTATATTTCACACAAGATCATGGACCACGTTTTGAACGACCTATTTCCTGTAAAAAAGATGTTGATAATCTCATCACACCCGATCCCGAAGGTGAGCTTCAATATGTAATGAATGCAGTGCGTACAATTCGTCGCGAATTAAAAAACGAAGTACCATTAATCGGTTTCTCAGGTAGTCCTTGGACACTTGCAACCTATATGGTTGAAGCTGGTACTTCAAAATCATTTACAAAAATCAAAAAAATGGCATTTTGTGAACCACAAATTTTACACTCATTATTAGATAAACTTGCAGATACTGTCATTAACTACCTGAACGCTCAAATTGAAGCAGGTGCTCAGTCTGTTATGATCTTTGACACTTGGGGAGGGGTGTTATCTTCGCGTGATTATAATGATTTTTCCCTACAATATATGACTAAAATTCTTGATAGTTTACATCGTTCATTTGCTGGAAAAAAGATCCCCGTGACACTCTTTACTAAAAATGGCAATCAATGGTTAGAGCAGATTGCAGATACAGGTTGTGATTGCATCGGACTTGATTGGACAATTGATATTGCAACGGCAAAAATGCGCGTTGGATCCCGCGTTGCATTACAAGGCAACATGGATCCATCAATGTTATATGCCTCACCTGAACGTATCAAACAAGAAGTCGCAACAATTCTTGAAGGCTTTGGTAATGGTAATGGTCACGTATTTAACTTAGGTCACGGCATTCATTTAGATGTACCGCCTGAAAATGCAAAAGTATTTGTTGATGCAGTGCATGATTTAAGTGTGAAGTATCATAAGTAATTCTATAATTTATGATATAGAATATGAAGAGTTTGCCCATTTTGTTTTTTTCGCAATGAAATGGTGAGCCTGCACACATTCATATACAGCGAGAGCATGTTCGCTAAAGTTTGGTTAAAACATGTTGCACTAGCGAGTTCGACTCGTTTTTAGCAAAAAGAGTTACTTGAACTTCAGCTGTTAGTTATTGCGAATAAAAACTGTTTTTGGTGCTTTGGAATGAATATCTTAGCAATTTTAATTACACCCGCAAGCTTACACTGTAATCTGTATTGGTGTGAGATTTATTTTTTAACTACCTGATATGCCAAGTATTTCAGCAGTATTCACTGGCAAAATATCGACGAAAATTTATGTGTTGTATGTTTATTGATCGGCACGCATTACGTCAGTTTTTAATAAAGATCATATACCCATGTGACGTAAAACTGCAAATTCAGCAAGGGAAATAGTACCAAGGTGCTAAGCATAAAATTGCCCTCTGCGATGATTAACTGCGTTAATCACCAAAGGTCGAATTAAAACAAAGACTTTAATTCCTAAGTAGTTATTCTACATAGAGATTTTATAACAACGCGCCTTGGTACTAATTGCCTTGCCCT
>JAGLDN010000464.1 GCA_023145575.1 Psychromonas sp. | reverse complement strand
AGGATCATCCATGTTGGATAGCATCGCCACAAGACCGATTAATGTTCCAATCATTCCCATTGCAGGGGCGACATCACCAATTTGTTTAAATATTTCAGCACCCGATTCATGTCTTTTAGCGGTTAATGAAATATCATTTTCAAGTGTTCCCCTGACAACATCAGCATCGTGACCATCAACCAACATATCAACACCTTTTTGCATGAAATTATTACTAATTTCTGCTTCTTCTAGTGCTAAAAAGCCCCCTTTTCGTGCGGCATCTGCCATTTCAACTGATTTTTGAATTAACTCTTCTGGTGAAGCAGCTTTAAACATAAATGCTTTCATCGCAATTTTAAATGCGCCAATAAATTGCGCTAAATTATATTTCATCATCACAACAAAAGTCGTCCCCCCTACAACGATAAGCACGGAAGTAACGTCCATGAACATATCAATCGTACCACCAAGGAGCATTGCCATAATAACAAAACCAAACGCACCAATTATTCCAACCAGCGTAGCTAAATCCACAGCCATTCCTTATTTCTAGATTAAAAATATCAAGCTTATAAATCTGAGTATAGCCAGTTATTAATAGTTTGCAGTTTCATAACAAAAAAATGTCAACTTTACGCCGTGAATAAGCTTGAATTCAATTGATTACGCTATTATTTGATCTAATAAGGGATATTTATCAGTTGTTGTTTGACTTATTTATTACGCGCGGTAATCTGCATATTATTTACTTATTTATGAATGCAGGAAGGAACGCTCAATGTCGACTAAAAAACCTGAAAACATGCCTTATGAAGATGCTATGAATGAGCTACAAGATATTGTGATAACACTTGAAAATGGTGATTTATCATTGAATGATGCATTAAAACACTTTGAACGCGGGATCTCTCTTTCACGGAGTAATCATGAAAAACTTCAAAATGCGCAACAACAAGTAAGTATTTTAATGCAGCAAAGCAATACAGCCCCACTACAAGAATTTAACCAATAAGCACCCAAATGACTTTACTCGCCACTAAAATCGAACAATATCAACTGCGTGTCAATAAGCACTTAGAAGATCAAATTAAAAACAAAAACACTCCTAGCCCAAAACTCAATGAAGTAATGGCCTATGGTGCATTACTTGGCGGAAAACGAATTCGTCCGTTTTTAGTTTATGCCGTTGGTGAAATGCTTGGTAGTGATTTATCAACGCTTGATCCGCTTGCAGCCAGTGTTGAAGCTATTCATGCTTATTCATTAATACATGATGATTTACCTGCTATGGACAATGATGATCTTCGTCGAGGACAAGCAACCTGTCATATTAAATTTGATGAGGCGAGTGCTATTTTAGCAGGTGATGCATTACAAACGTTAGCGTTTGATATTTTATCAACCCCCATTGCCGGTATTGAATTCAGTAAACAGTTAAAAATGGTCAACCTATTAGCAAAAGCTTCAGGTGATCAAGGAATGTGTGCAGGTCAAGCAATGGATCTCGCCGCTGAAAATAAGCAAATTGATTTAC
>JAGLDN010000463.1 GCA_023145575.1 Psychromonas sp. | reverse complement strand
GAGGTAGCATGGCGCGCCTGTCCTTATACCTGAGTACACAGGTTAAATCTTTATCTGTTGAAAATAAATTATCAAAACCACTGCTTAAAATAATTTCTATTTTATTATCGATTAATAAATAACGATCATGTGAATCTCTAAACGTCCTTCTTGTATCGAGCTTGATTGTCCAGTTTGCATTGATTTGCTTAATTTCAGTAATTTTTCTTTCTAAGTGGCGATCATGTAATAACGTTATTATTTTATTAGGAATAACCTGCTGAAAAAGTTTCTTAGTATCATTCCATCTATCACAAAAATAAAGATCAAAAATTAAAATAAATTTTGCATTTGAGCATAAGGCTGTTATTAACTGAATCGCTTTATCTCGATTGTCACCTATACTAAAGGTTAAACTAAAATTTTTCTCAACTTTATCCTGATGAATATTAACGTAAGGATAAAGTGTTTTTTCTAAATCTAGGATTAGTTTATAACGTGTTTCTTTGGCAAGTTCTTCTAAAGATTGACCAATAAAACCTTGAGCTGAAAGTAGTTGAAATAATGCAGTGTCTTCAATTCCGATATTTTTTAATTGATTAACACTAGTTAAATGAGGGGCATGATAATAACTCAGAAATTTTTCAACAAGTCTGGGTTTATCCACTGTTCCCTGTTTAAAATCAAAAAACAATCGTAATAAATCATCACTTAATACCAACGAATAATCACTCATCCTATTTCCAGCAACTCTTGTAAGGTTGAATCAAAAAAACCTGATGGAAACATCACGCTATCACCATTACTATCTATAAATTTCCCCCGTGAATTAATCGCTAATTCGATAAAATTACCTCTTATTGAGGGCTTGTAGTAAATAATGGTATCCTTGATGGCTAAGGCTTCTTTATACACTTGATACTTAACTTTATTAATCAAATGTTCACTGTGGGTTTCAACAACCACTTGTATGCGTGCATTGGCAATCCAAGCCAAAAATTCGCCTAATCGGGCTTGTGCTTTTGGGTGTAAATGAATTTCTGGATTTTCGACTAATAATAGATTGTCTTGTTTGCACATTAAAGAAACCACTAATACTTTCACTAAATAGCTATTGCCCGCTCCTAAATTAAAAGGGTTTATACCATCAATCCCACCGCTGTTAAATGACGCTTTAACATGGGTTGAGGTGATTTTTTCGGTTTGAAATGAGATATCCAAATCAAGAATATACGCTAGCCATTCGTTAACTTGTGCTTTTAAGGTAAACCCTGCCTGTTTAAATTTAACCAACACCTCATCAAGCGGATTATCTTTGTTGGATTCAAAATACCCAAAGACATATTCGCCATTACGTCCAATTTTCTGTCTTGGATTTAAAAGTGCTAATTCTTCTTGCCCTATACGATTAGCAGATAAATAATAAATATTTTCTTCATAATTTAAGTGAAAGGATTTTGTATGCAAAGTTTCATAATTCATAGATAAAACAACACCATCTGCTGTAATACTTAATGATTTAGCATTGGTATATTTATTACGAATTTCTCTAAAATTAGAAAAATTAGCCACTAATATGTTTAAAGTTTCATTTTGTGGTTTTGAAGAAAAATGACTAAACAATAAAATAGCTTGAATAACCGTTGATTTACCCGTTGAATTGAGCCCCGTTAATATTGTTAACGGTTTTAAATTGAATACCTGCTTATCAATACATTTAAAATTTTCAATCTCTAATTCATGCAACATTTTTTAACCTCATGCGTATTGTATTTACGGTAATGGGTCGAATTTGTAGG